>NZ_JBJXHK010000076.1:0-9049 GCF_046638635.1 Lysobacter zhanggongensis | reverse complement strand
CGCGCGGCGCGGCGCGCGCTGGACGGTGAGTTCTCGCGTCGGGTCGATGCGCTGGCCGCCGAGTTGCTCGCGATCCGGGTGCACGTTGAAGCGGCGATCGACTTCGCCGACGAACCGCTCGACACCCTGGGTGGCGACGCGCTGCGAAAGCGGCTCGCGGCCGCGGTCGACGCACTCGATGCGCTGCTGGGTGCCGCGCGACGCGGCCGGCGCCTGCGCGACGGACTGCACGCGGTGATCATTGGCCCGCCCAATGCCGGCAAGAGCTCGCTGCTCAACGCGCTGGCCGGCAGCGACCGCGCGATCGTCACCGACATCGCCGGCACCACACGCGACCTGCTGCATGAAGTCGTGCGCATCGATGGCGTGGAGCTCTCGTTGGTCGACACCGCGGGCCTGCGCGAGGGCGGCGACACGATCGAACGCGAGGGCATGCGCCGCGCGCACGAGGAACTCGCCCGCGCCGACCTGGCGATCGTGGTGCTCGATGCACGCGACCCGGTCGCCGGGTACGAGGCGGTCGCCGATGCGATCGCGGCGGTCCCACGGCGCCTGTGGATCCTCAACAAGGCCGACCTGCTGGCGTCGGTGACCGATCCGGATGCATCGACGTCGTCGCTACCCGCCGCTATCCCGCGGTTCGGCGATGACAGACCGCCAGTGCTGCTTTCCGCGCTGAGCGGTGCCGGCCTGGATGGCCTGCACGCACGCCTGAAGGCGCTGGNGACCGATCCGGATGCATCGACGTCGTCGCTACCCGCCGCTATCCCGCGGTTCGGCGATGACAGACCGCCAGTGCTGCTTTCCGCGCTGAGCGGTGCCGGCCTGGATGGCCTGCACGCACGCCTGAAGGCGCTGGCGGGCGACGAGCCGGCGGAGGGCACGGGCGCGTTCACCGCGCGTAGCCGCCACGTGGATGCACTGGAGCGCGCCGCGGCCGAACTCGCGGACGCCGGCGGCCACCTCGCGCACGAGTCGCTGGACCTGGCTGCGGAAGCTCTGCGCTCCGCCCACGATGCGTTGGGCGAGATCACCGGGCGCGTCCATGCCGACGACCTGCTCGGGCACATCTTCTCGAGCTTCTGCATCGGCAAGTAGGTGTCCCGGACCCGCCGGCCGGGCGCTTGGAAAAGTGTGACGGATGTCATTGTTCGAATCCGGCCGACGGTCCGCGCGCCAGCCCTGCTTGACAAAGGCCTCGCGCTGTCGTGACCTTGTGCCTGTGCGCCCACACGGCCGCACTTCAGGGGGAATTCCGTCATGATCGTTTCAAACCGCGAACGGCAGCCAAGCCGTCCTTTTGCCGTTGCAAGACTCTCGCTGGTGCTGGCCGTCGGGCTGGCGCTGGCCGCCTGTGGCAGCGAGGAGGCGCCGGGGGGCGCCACCCCGGCCACGCCCGCCACCACCGCCGAAACCCAGGCGCCACCGGTGCCGACCGCCGAGACCGCGGTCTCCGACGCGGTCAGCGCGCTCAGCGTGGACGAACTGCGCGAGGCCGCGCGCAAGGCCTACGGCGAGAATCGCCTGTACGCCCCGGTCGAGAACAACGCGGTCGAGTACTACCTCGCGCTGCGTGACAAGGCGCCGGATGACGCCGGTGCATCCAGTGCACTGACCGACCTGTTGCCGATGACCGTCATCGCGACCGAGCAGAGCATCACCCGCGAGGACTTCAACGAGGCCCGCCGGCTCGCCGCACTGGTCGAGAAGGCCCAGCCGACCCATCCGGCGCTGGACCGCCTGAAGACCAACATCGAGGCACGCGAGAAGGCCGCCGTCGCGCGCGTCGCCGCCGAGGCCACCAGTGCCGAGGAGCAGGCCGCGCGCCAGGTCGAGATCGAGCGCCAGCGCCTGGCCGACCAGAAGCGCCAGCAGGAACAGGCCGCGCGCGAACTGGCCCAGAAGGAGGCCGCCGACAAGGAAGCCGCCGAAGCCAAGGCCGAGGCCGACCGCATCGCCCAGCAGCAGGCCGAGCAGCGTGCCGCCGAACAGCGGGCCGCCGCCGCCCGTGCCTCGGCCGCTGCCGCCCCGACCGCCGCGGACCTGCGTCCGCTGTCGATGGCCGCGCCGACCTTCCCGCGTGATGCGCTGCGCGCGCGCCAGACCGGCGAGGTCGTGGTCGAGTACACCGTCGGCACCGACGGCTCGGTCACCTCGGCGCGGGTCGTGCGTTCGGAGCCGGCGCGGGTGTTCGACCGTGCAGCGCTCGATGCGGTGCAGAGCTGGCGCTTCCAGCCGATCTCGGCGCCGGTCACCACCCGTCGCGCGATCGGCTTCAATCCCGGCAGCTGAACCACACCGGCCGCGCCCAGCGGACCGGCCAAACGGAAAAGCCCGGCAATCGCCGGGCTTTTCCTCTATCGGCAGGGCGTGTTGCTCAGCCGGAGATCGCCAGCTTCTCCTGGTGGTAGCGGCGCACCGCCGCGAACCACAGCACCGCCGCCAGTCCGAACCCCGCCGCCAGGTAGATCGCCCAGGTCTGCGGGTCCACCGGTTCGGCCCGGATCACCTTCTGGATCATCTGGTTCTGGGCCAGGAAGGGCACTGCGAACTGCCACGGCTCGTACTTCAGCGGGTTCACCGCCAGCAGCATGATCGGCAGCATCGGCAGCAGCATCAGCCAGGTCATGTGGCTCTGCGCCTCCTTCATGCTCTTGGAGGCGGCCGACAGGTAGCTGAGCAGCGTGGTGCCGATAAACAGCATCGGCAGCAGGATCAGCAGCAGCTTGGCGATGGCGGCGAAGCGCACGTCCAGCATCTGCGCCATGCCACCGGCGAACTGCGCGCTGAGCTTGAACGCCAGCAGCGTCAGCAGCAGCGAGGCGATGCCGACCAGGCAGGCGGCGATCATCTTGCCGCTGACGATCGCCCCGCGCGAGGCGGGCGTGGCCAGCAGCGGCTCCAGCGACTGCCGCTCACGTTCGCCGGCCGTGGCGTCCATGATCAGGTAGGCGCCGCCCAGGAACGACATCAGGATCAGCAGGTACGGCAGCAGCATCGACAGCAGCACGCCACGCTTGGCTTCCGGCGTTGCCAGGTCGCGGCTGCCCAGCGCGATCGGTTGGGTCACCGTGGCGTCGATCCCGCGGGCATACAGCCGCAGCGCGCCGACCTGGCCGGCATACGCCTGCAGGGCGGCCTGCAGGCGCTTGACCGGAATCTCGGCGTTGCGGCGGGTGCTGTCGTGGACCACGTCGACACGCGCCGGCCGGCCCGCGCGCCAGTCCTCGGCGAACGCCGGGTCGACCGACAGCGCGGCATCGAAGGTCTGCTCGCGTATCGCCGCATCGACGTCGGCCGGTGGCTCGGCCACCTCGATGCCATGGCCGGCGAGGAAGGCCACCAGGTGCGGTGCGTGCTCGGCGCCGACCACCGGCACCTTGAGGGTCTCGTCGAGCTGGGTGCGCGCGCGGCTCTCGGCCATCGTGCCGATGCCCAGCATGATCGCGGGGTACAGCAGCGGACCCATCAACAGGGTCAGCGCCAGCGTGCGACGGTCGCGGGCGAAGTCACGCAGCTCCTTGCGGGCGACCGACCACAACTGGCGGAAGAATGCGTTGCCGGTGCTCATGCGTGCAGGCCCTCGTCGGTGCCGATCGCCTTGACGAAGGCGTCCTCCAGATTGGTCTCGCTGAACCGCTCGCGCAGTTCGTCGGCGGTGCCCGAGGCCACCACCTGGCCCTTGGCGATGATGACGATGCGGTCACACAGCGCGGCGACCTCCTGCATGATGTGGCTGGAGAAGATCACGCAACGGCCCTCGGCGCGCAGCTGGCGCAGGAATTCGCGCATCGCGCGGGTGGTCATGACGTCCAGGCCGTTGGTCGGCTCGTCCAGGATCACGTTGCGCGGGTCGTGCACCAGCGCGCGCGCGATCGCGGTCTTGGTGCGCTGGCCCTGCGAGAAGCCCTCGGTCTGGCGATCGAGGATCTCCTCCATGTCCAGTGCGGCCGACAGCGCCTTCGTGCGCGCATCGATGTCGGCCCTCGACATGCCGTGCAACTCGCCGAAGTAGGCGATGTTCTCGCGCGCGGTCAGGCGCTTGTAGACCCCGCGCGCGTCGGGCAGCACGCCCAGTGCGCGCCGCACCGCGGTCGGGTTGGCGGCCGTGTCGATGCCATCGACGCTGACCGAGCCGCTGTCGGGCGTCATCAGCGTGTAGAGCATGCGCAGGGTGGTGGTCTTGCCGGCGCCGTTGGGGCCGAGCAGGCCGGTGATCTCGCCGTCGCGCGCGTCGAAGCGGACGCCGTCGACGGCCTTGACCACGCCGGTCTTGGTCTTGAATGACTTGTGCAGGTTGTCGGCGGAAATCATGCGGTCGGTTCCTCATGCAGCCGGTGCCGGCGCGGCGCGGGACAAAGGGCGGGGCGGGCGCGGCTCACGGCGACCACCCGTTGAAATGCACGAACGGCGGCACGTAGGTCAGCGGCTCCAGGCACGACGCGTCGAGCGCCTTGGCATCGGCGCTCTCGATGAACTGTCCCAGCAGCTTGGGCATGCAGCCGACCGGAGCGACGTTGTGGCCCTGTCCCTCCAGCACCAGGTGGCGGCCGTTGGGCAGGTGGGCGGCGACGCGTTCGCCGTAGCGCGGCGGCGTCACCGGGTCGAGCTCGCCCGACAGCAGCAGCACCGGCAGGTCGGACTCGAACGGACGATGGAACCCCTCCGGCGCCTGCCCGTGCGGCCATACCGAGCACGGCGCGAAGAACGCCTGCGCCAGCTCGCTGCCGACGATGGTCTCGCCGTCGGTTGCGTCGGGCCGGTAGCGCCCGGCATCCTCGGCGCACAACACCGACCACTGCATGCCGCGGGTCATCTGCCCCTGCATCTGCTCGCCGCTCATCTGCACCAGCGACATCAGCGGCGCGTAACGGCCGTTGGCGGCCTCGTCGATCATCAACGGCAGCAGCGACGCGGTCTGCGGGACGTAGGAGAACATGAAGGCCAGCCCGCCGACGGCGTCGGCAGTGACCGTGTCGCGCCGCAGCTGGCCGGTGCGCGAGTCCCGGTACTCCACCTCAACCGGCGCCGCCTCCAGGCGCTCCATCACCGTCCGCAGCTGCTCGCGCATGTCGACCGGGTAGCGTTCGCGGCAGTCGGGCAGCGCGCGGCAACGCTCGGACTGCAGCGCCAGCGCGTCTTCCAGGGTGCGGGCGAACTCGCCACCGACCACCAGGTCGTTGGGCGCGACGCCGTCCAGCACCACCGTGCGCACGTGGGCGGGGTGGGTCATCGCGTACTGCTGCGCCACCCGCGTGCCGTAGGACACGCCCACCAGGTTGACCTGTTCGACCCCGAGCGCGGCGCGCACCGTGTCCAGGTCGCGCACGGCGTCGGTGGTGGTGTAGAAGCGCGGATCGGCGCGGCCTTCCAGCCCCGCGGCGCACTTGCCTGCGAACGCGGCCATCGCCTCCGGCGTTGCCGCGACCATCGCGTCGAGTTCGAGCGGCGTGCCGTCCGCCGCGCGGCAGTCGAGCGGGTTGGAGCCGCCGGTCCCGCGCTGGTCCACCAGTACGATGTCGCGCTGCTTGCCGACGTCGGCCAACATGCGCTGGACGGTAGCGGCGTGTTCGGTGGCGGCCTGGCCGGGGCCGCCGGCGAGGAAGAACACCGGGTCGCCGGTGCCGACCGCGCTGCCCTTGTTGGCCGGCAGCCAGGCCAGCTGCAGGGCGATGCGGCGGCCGTCAGGACGCGACGGGTCCTCGGCGACCTCGAGCGTGCCGCATTGCGCGGCTACCGGTTCGACACCGGCCGCGCCTTTCAGCGCACACGGTTCGAATGCGATGTCGCCGAAGCGGGCGGCGCCAGCCGGCGGCGCATCGGCCGGCCCACAACCGGCCAGCAAAAGGGTCGCCACCGATGCCGCGAGCGCGGCCGGCAGGAAACGGGTCGTATGCATGGATCCCCTCTGGTCCAAGGCCAATCGCCTCAGGATGACAGACGGGGGTCGCGCGGAGAACGTGACAAAGGTCGGGGGGAGTCAGAACTCCCAAGCCGCGCCCGCCGGCGTCGCTACTTGCTGCTGACGTACTTCTCGCGACGGATCTGCTTGACCTCCAGGCCGCTCTCCTTGAGCGCCTCGAAGCAGCTGTCGACCATGTTCGGGTTGCCGCACAGGTAGGCGATGTCGCCGGCCGGGTCGGGGGCGAAGTCCGGCAGGAACTGCTGCACATAGCCGTGGCGTACATCGGCGTGGGCGTGGGGCGAACCTGCCGCCGGCAGTTCGCGCGAGAAGCACGGCACGAAGCGGAAGTGGTCGGGGTGGCGATCCGCGAACGCACGGAACTCGTCGCCGTACAGCAGCTCGTCCGGGGTGCGCGCGCCGAACAGCAGTACCACCTGGATACCGCGTTCGGCGATCGCACGCTCCAGCTGCGGCAGCATCGCCCGGTACGGGGTGACGCCGGTGCCGGTGCCGATCAGCAGGTAGCGCCGGTTGGTGTCGGACGGCACCAGGCAGAAGCGGCCGAACGGCCCGCTGGCGTCGACGGTGTCGCCCGCATCCAGCCCTTCGAACAGCGCGGTGGCGGCGCCGCCGGGCACGTAGCTGACCGCGATCTCGACCGCCTCGCCGGGGCCCATCGCGTGGTCGTGGATGGTCGCAAGCGAGTACGAGCGCTTGGTCGCGGTGCCATCGGCGTACTGGAAGTGGACCTGGATGAACTGGCCGGGGATGAAGTCCAGCGGCGCGCCGTCGTCGCGCACGAACACGTAGTGACCGACGCTCGGGGCGAGCATGCGGCGCGAGACGAGTTTGAGGGGGAAATGCTGGATTGCCACGGGGACCTTCGGATTCGCCTGCCCGGGAGGATCCGCGGAACAGTGTGTGCACGGGGTGGCCGGGCCGCGGCCACCGGGCCGCCTATACTACCGGGGATCGCCGCAGACCCCGCGCAGCCGCCCACGGGCCGGCACGGCGGACCGCACGTGCGACAGGCAAGAACACCAGCACGAACACAGTTCCAGTATCAGTTCCAGCACCGGCAAGGCCAAGACCCGATGACCCAGAACCAGGCGACCGCCGCCGCGCCGGACACGGCCGTCCCGGCGCTGTCCGTCCGCGACCTGCGCAAGACCTACGACAACCACGTCGAAGCCCTCAAGGGCGTGTCGCTCGACGTGGCCGAGGGCGACTTCTTCGCCCTGCTCGGGCCCAACGGCGCCGGCAAGAGCACCCTGATCGGCATCGTCAGTTCGCTGGTCAACCTGACCTCGGGCTCGGTCGAGATCTTCGGTACCGACATCCGCCGCGACCGCGACGCGGCGATGCGCCTGATGGGGCTGGTGCCGCAGGAGATCAACTTCAACACCTTCGAGCAGCCGCTCGACATCCTGGTCAACTACGCGGGGTTCTACGGGATCCCCCGCGAGGTGGCGTTGCAGCGTGCCGAGGAGGAGCTCCGGCGCGCGCAGTTGTGGGACAAGGCCCGGATGATGAGCCGGACGCTGTCGGGCGGCATGAAGCGCCGGCTGATGATCGCCCGCGCAATGATGACGCGGCCGCGCCTGCTGATCCTCGACGAGCCCACCGCCGGTGTCGACATCGAGATCCGCCGCGGCATGTGGCAGACCCTGCGCGAGATCAACGCCGCCGGCACCACCATCATCCTCACCACCCACTACCTCGAGGAAGCCGAGTACCTGTGCCGCAACCTGGCGATCATCGACCGCGGCACGATCGTCGCCGCCGGGCCGATGAAGACCCTGCTGGCCCGGCTCGACGTCGAGGGATTCGTGCTCGACATCGACGGTGCGCTGCCGGCGGTGCTGCCGGAGATCGAAGGCACCACCGTGCTGGCGCGCGACGACCACACGCTCGACATCGAGATGCCGCGCGCGATGGACCTCAACCGCGTGTTCGCCGCGCTTGGCGATGCCGGCATCCGGGTGCGGTCCATGCGTACCAAGAGCAACCGGCTCGAGGAGCTGTTCGTGCGCATGGTCGCCGCCGGCGAACCGGCCACGGCGACGTTGCCGGAGGCCCGCGCATGAGCCACCCCAACCTGGTCGCGCTGGGCACCGTCGCCCGCCGCGAGATCAGCCGGATCCTGCGCATCTGGGCCCAGACCCTGGTGCCGCCGGCGATCACCATGACGCTGTACTTCCTGATCTTCGGCGGGCTGATCGGCTCGCGGATCGGCACCATGGACGGCATCGCCTACATGGACTTCATCGTCCCCGGCCTGGTGATGATGAGCATCATCCAGAACAGCTACGGGAACATCGCCTCGTCGTTCTTCGGCGCCAAGTTCGGGCGCCACGTCGAAGAGCTGCTGGTCAGCCCGATGCCCAACTGGGTGATCCTCGGTGGCTACGTCGCCGGCGCCGTCGCCCGCGGGCTGGCGGTCGGCGCGATCGTGCTGCTGATCGCCTCGCTGTTCACCGACGTGCGGGTGCCGCACCCGCTGGTGACGCTGGCCACCGTGCTGCTGGGCGCGACGATTTTCGCGCTGGCCGGCTTCGTCAACGCGGTCTACGCCAGGAAGTTCGACGACATCGCGATCGTACCGACCTTCATCCTGACCCCGCTGACCTACCTGGGCGGCGTGTTCTATTCGGTCAAGCTGCTGCCTGGCTGGGCCGAGGCGATGACCCACGCCAACCCGATCTTCTACATGGTCAATGCGTTCCGCTACGGCTTGCTCGGAGTGAGTGACGTGCCGCTGTGGATCGCGTTCGCGCTCATGGTCGGCTTCGTGGTCGGCCTGGCGGCGCTGGGGTTGTGGCTGCTCAAGCGCGGCACCGGCCTGCGCAGCTGAGAACCCGTGCCGCGCCCGCGCGGCGGCTCCTTCGTATGATGGCCCGTCGCCGGCCGGCCCCCGCCGTCGGCGACATTCCCTGTCATCGAAAGGAGTCCGCATGTCGCTGTTCCGACCCACCCTGCTGGCCGCGCTGGTGTTCGCCGGCCTGACCGCCTGCAACGATCCGGCCGCACCGTCGACCGAAGTCGCCGCCCCGGCGCCCGACGCCACAGCGTCGGCCTCGGCCGCCGAGACCCCCGCGACCGCCGCTGTCCCGGCCGGCGATGCCGCCGCGCTCGACGCCCGCC
>NZ_JBJXHK010000075.1:0-9545 GCF_046638635.1 Lysobacter zhanggongensis | reverse complement strand
GCTGCGGCCCGCCGCGGCGCGGTCGCGCACGAATGCGTGCAGCAGCTGCAGCCCGGCCGCGTGCACGCGCCGCACCTGGTCGCCGGCCAGCTGCACCGGCGCGTCGTCCTCGAGGTGCGGCAGCAGCGTGGCCTGCAGTTCGGCGACGTGCTCGATGCCGAGGTCGGGTTGCAGCGACAGTTGGGTCATGGCGGCGGGCGTCGGGCGGCGGGATGTCGTGAGGATTAACGGCGGTGTTGTGGCGGACTTGAGGGGCACGCCCCGGTCGGGCGGCTCACGCGAACAGCGCGTTGGCATCCAGCAGCACGACCGGGCTGCGGCCGATCCGGGCGATCCCGAGGATCGCGCCGGCATCGCTGCCCGACAGCGGCGGCTCGATGTGCTCGCGCGCCAGCGTGGCGACGTCCTCGACCGCGGTCACCAGCACGCCGATCAGCTCGTCGTCGCATTCGACCACGACGATGCGCGACTGCTCGCTTTCGACCACGTCGGCGCTGCCGAGCCAGCGGCCCAGGTCGAACACCGGGACGATGCGCCCGCGCAGGTTCATCACGCCGAGCACGGCCGGCGGGGCGTTGCGCATCGCGACGATCGGTGCCACGCGGACCACCTCCTGCACGCGGAGCAGTTCGAATGCATAGTGGTCACGGCCGATGCCCAGGCGCAGCCAGCGGCCGGAACCCGAAGGACGCGCCAGCCGGTTGGGTACCGTGGCGGACGCATCGGGCGAGGTGTGCCGCGGCACGTCTGCCGGGGCCTGTCGCGCGGGGGACGCAGGTGCAGGCTGCTCTGCAACGACGGGCGCGGCGACCACTGCGGGCCCGGCCGCGGGGGGTGCCGCAGCCGGCGCCGTCATCGCGATGCCGGGCATCGCAGGCAGGGCCGCGACATCGGCGACGTCGCACAGCAACTCGTCCAGGTAGGCATCGACCGCCAGGGTGTTCATGCGGCCTCCTGCTGCCGCGGCATCGCGGCAAGCAGCCAGTTGAGGGCGGAGCGGTAGGCGTCGGCGCCGCGCCCGGTGGGCGGCTCGGCCGCGGTCAGCGTGGCGGGGTCGCGCAGCCGAGTATCCATCGGGATCGCCTTCGGCCAGACCCGGCCCTCGTACAGCTCGTGCAGCCGGTCCAGGCTCTGCACGCCCGAACGGGTACGGCGGTCATACAGCGTCGGCAGCACGTGCCGCGGCAACGGCCGCCGGCGCGAGCGNCGCCCGGTGGGCGGCTCGGCCGCGGTCAGCGTGGCGGGGTCGCGCAGCCGAGTATCCATCGGGATCGCCTTCGGCCAGACCCGGCCCTCGTACAGCTCGTGCAGCCGGTCCAGGCTCTGCACGCCCGAACGGGTACGGCGGTCATACAGCGTCGGCAGCACGTGCCGCGGCAACGGCCGCCGGCGCGAGCGCTCGACCATGTCGGCGGTGCGCAGCATGTCGGCCAGGCCGTGCAGGGCGAGCGGATCGGTCTGGGTCGGCACCACCAGCCGGTCCGCCGCCGCCAGGGCATTGACCATCAACAGGCCCAGCGTCGGCGGGCAGTCGAGCACGGCGTAGTCGAAGTTGGCGCGGGCGGCATGCAGCGCGCGGCCGATCGATAGGCCGAGCCCGGCCTGGGTCGCGCCCCGGCGTTCCAGCGTCGCCAGCGCCGGCTGCGCGGCGACCAGCAACAGGTTGTCGATGGCGGTGCCGCGTGCGAGCGAGCGCAGCTCGGCGGCACCACCCGTGTTGAACAGGTCGTGGCTGCCCGCCGGCGGCGGGTCGGTCGGCACCGCGAACGCGCGGGTCAGCGAGGCATGCGGGTCGAGGTCGATCAGCACCACGCGAGCGCCATCGGCGGCCAGGCCGCGCGCCAGGCACAGCGAGGTGGTGGTCTTGCCGACGCCGCCTTTCTGGTTGGCGATGGCCCAGGTCTGCATGTCAGGGGGCTCCCAGGGCGCTGCCGCCGGACGCGGCGTCGGGCAGCGGGAAAAGCGGTTGCACGTCGCCGGCATCGGCCATCACCGGCGGCATCCGCTCGGTGACGGCATCGGGGCCCTGCGGCGCGGCGAGGATCACCAGCAGCACGCGACGGTTGGCGTTGCGACCCTCGGCGGTGGCGTTGTCTGCAACCGGCTGGTGCTCGCCGAAACCGACCACGGCCAGCCGCTCGGGGCCGACACCGGCGCCGATCAGCTCGTGCACGACGCTGCCGGCGCGGGCTGCCGACAGCTCCCAGTTGGACGGGAACTGCACGGTGCGGATCGGCTGGTCGTCGGTATAGCCCTCCACGCGCACGGCGTTGGGCTCGTCGCGCAGCACGCCGGCGAGCCGGCGCACGGTTTCGGTTGCCACCGCGCTGGGTACCGCGACGCCGCTGGCGAACAGGATGTCGCTCTGGATCTCGACCTCCAGGAAGGTCTCGCTGCGACGCACGGTGACCAGCTTGCGGCGAACCAGGTCCGACAGCGCTTCCTGGATGCGCTTTCCGATCGACTGCAGCTGCTCGGCGCGCCGGCTCTGCGGCGCCTCGGCCGCCTGCATCGCGGCGGCCGTGGCGCGGGCCGTCTGCCCGAAGGTCGGCATGTCGAGCACCTGCAGCATGCGCGGCGAATTGATCGGGGTCGCGGCCGATGGCCCGGCCTTGGAATCGGGCGTCTGCATCGACGGACGGTCGAACGAAGAACCGCGCAGCTGGGTCTGGCCAAGCTGGATCGGCGAGATGGTGCGCGGCGCGCCGCCAAAGGCCGACGACAGCGAATCGGCCAGCACGCGGTACTTGCCCTCGTTGAGCGAGGAGATCGCGTACATGACCACGAAGAAGGCCAACAGGAGCGTCATCAGGTCGGCGTACGGGATCGCCCAGGCTTCGTGGTTCTGGTGCTCCTCGTGGCGATGGCGGCGACCCATGCGCGGCGCCTCAGTGGACGAAGCCGTTGAGCCGCGCCTCGATGTTGCGCGGGTTCTCGCCCTGGGCGATCGCGATCAGCCCCTCGACGATCATCTCGCGCTCCTGCGCCTGGTGGCCGATCAGGCCCTTGAGCTTGCTCGCGATCGGCAGCAGCGCCAGGTTGGCCAGGCCGATGCCGTAGATCGTCGCGGTGAACGCGGCGGCGATGCCGTGGCCGAGCTGGCTCGGGTCGGCGAGGTTCTTCATGACCGCCATCAGGCCCAGCACCGCGCCGATGATGCCGAGCGTCGGCGCGTAGATGCCCATCCCCTCGAACACCTTGGCGGCGGCGACGTCGCGGTCGGACTGGCCGTGCAGCTCGATCTCCAGCATCTGCCGGATCGCCTCAGGCTCGACGCCGTCGACCACCATCTGCAGGCCCTTGCGCAGGAACGGATCCTCCAGCGCCTGCACCTCCGCCTCCAGCCCGAGCAGGCCCTGGCGGCGGGCGGTGCCGCTCCACTCGACGATGCGCGAGATGATCGCGGTGCGGTCCTGCATCGGCGGCTGGAATACCCAGCGCACGATGCGCAGGGCACGCTTGAAGGTGTCCATCGGCGTCTGCACCAGGATCGCCGCGATGGTGCCGAGCACCACGATCACGAAGGCCGCCGGCGACCAGAGGCCGGACAGCCCCGCGCCCTTGAGCACGCTGCCGCCCAGCAGGGCGCCAATCGCCAGTACGGTGCCGATGATGCTGAGCCTGTCCATTGTCCGCGTTATCGGTTCGTGGGCCGGATTCTTGAGGTCGCCATCGCTCAGCGCCCCCCGCGCACGCCGGTGCGGTACAGCGCGTCGACGTCGAGGATCAGCGCCATGCGGCCGTCGCCGATCAGGCTGGCGCCGGCGTAGCCGGCCAGCCCGCGCAGCGTCCGCGGCAAGGCCTTGATCACCACTTCCTCGCGCCCGCGCACGCTGTCGACCGACAGGCAGAATCGCTGCTCGCCGGACTGCAGCACCACGGCGGTGGAGTCGGCCAACGTCGTCTCGGGTACGCCGAGCCACCGCCGCAGCGACAGCAATGGCACCGGCTGCTCGCGCAGGTCCAGCACGGTCTGGCCGTCGACCTGCATCGCCGCGCCGCGCTCGTGCGACAGCACTTCGACCACGCGCACCAGCGGCAGCGCGTAGACGTCGCCGGCCAGTTCGACCAGCAGGGTCGGCAGGATCGCCAGCGTCAGCGGGACGCGGATCTGGAAGCGGCTGCCGCGACCGGGTTCGGACTGGATCTGCACCTCGCCCGACAGTTCGCGGATCTTCGACTGCACCACGTCCATGCCGACGCCGCGCCCTGACAGGTCGCTGACCTCCGCGCGGGTGGAGAAGCCGGCCATGAAGACCAGCTGCAGGCACTCGTCGGGAGTGAGCCGTGCCGCGGCCTCGGGTTCTATCAGGCCCTTGCGCACGGCGCTGTCGCGGATCCGGTCGGGGTCGATGCCCGCACCGTCGTCGCGCACCTCGATGGCGACGTGGTCGCCTTCCTGCTGCGCGCTCAGCACCACCTGGCCCTGTGCGGGCTTGCCGGCGGCCATGCGGTCGTCGGGGCTTTCGATGCCGTGGTCGATCGCGTTGCGGACCAGGTGCACCAGCGGGTCCGACAGGGCCTCGACGAGGTTGCGGTCCAGCTCGGTCTCCGCGCCGATGACCTCCAGCTCGACCTTCTTCTGCAGCTGGCGGGCGACGTCGCGTGCGAGCTTGGGGAACCGCGAGAACACGCGGCCGACCGGCTGCATGCGCGCCATCATCACCGCCGACTGCAGCCGCGAGGTGGCCGCGTCCAGCGTGGTCACCGCGCGGTCGAGTTCGTCGTCGCGAAGGCGCGGGCGGATCGTCTTGAGCCGGTTGCGCGCGAGCACGAGCTCGCCGACCAGGTTGACCATCGCGTCCAGCCGGCGCACGTCCACGCGGACCGTCGGGTCTTCCTGGTGCGCGGCGGCAGCGGGCTTGCGCGGCGCGGCGGGTGCAGCGGGTGCCGGTACTGGCACCGGTGGGGGGCTGCCCGCGGTCGGGAAATCGGATACGGCCGAGGTCCCCGGCGCGCCATCAGCCTGGATGCCGGGAATGCCGCCGTTGCCGTGCAGGCTGTCGAGCAGCGCTTCGAAGTCGAGATCGTCGATGTCGTCACCGCCGGCAGCCGGGCGGCTGGCGTCCGCCTGTGCCGTCGCGGTCGCCGATGCACCGGCACGCAGGGCGTCGAGCAGGCCCTGCGGCGCCGGCATCAGCACTTCGCCGGCGGCGACGCAATCGAGCAGGTCCACCAGCAGGTCGAGCGACTGCTGGGCACCGTCGAAGGCCTCGGCGTCGAGCGGCACCTCGCCGCTGCGGGCGGCATTGAGGCGGTCCTCGACCGCATGGCAGATCGCCACCATCGGCGGGAAGTCGAGGAAGCCGGCACCGCCCTTGATGGTATGGAAGCCGCGGAACACCGCATTGAGGCATTCGCGGTCGGCCGGGCTGCGCTCCAGCGCGACCATCTGCTCGCCCAGCTGGTCGAGGATCTCGCGCGCCTCGATCAGGAAGTCCGCGCAGATATCGTTGCCGGTGTCGTCTTCGAATGCGGCGTTCATGGCCTGCCCCCTGCCGCCGTAGGAGCGACGTCAGTCGCGAACCACTGACAACCGGATGGACGGCGCCAATGCGGGACGCGCACGATGGCCGCCCACGCGATCGTCGCTGTGTCGCGGCGTACCTCAATGGTTCGCGGGTCGCGACTGACGTCGCTCCTACCGGAATGGGTGCGGCGGCGCATGGGCGTCAGAGTCCCAGCGAGGACAGCAATTCGTTGGCGTCGTCCTGGGTCGCCGGGGCGGCGTCCAGACCGGCGATCGACGGGCCGTTGCCGCGATTGGAAAGGTGCAGCGGCTCGCTCGGGCCGGTGACCTCGCCGAGGCCTTCCTGCACGGCGCGCACCAGCTCGACCACGCGCAGGATGATCTGCCCGGTGAGGTCCTGGTACCCCTGGGCGGCGGTCATTTCCGACAGCCGCTCGCGGATGCCGGCAATGGCGTCGCCCTGGGTGGCGTGCCCTTCCTGCAGCTTGCCAAGCAGGCCCGAGCATTCCTGGATCAGGTCCAGGGTGCGCATGCTGGCGGTCTCGGTGAGGGTCACCACGTGCTCCAGGCGGGCGCAGGCGTCGGGCAGCGAGCCGTGGCCGGTGTGTTCGGCGGGGCTGCCGAGCGCCAGTTCCAGCTCGCGCGCGATCCGCGCCAGGCCCTGCACGAACGGCTGCGTGCGCCACTGGATCAGCTCGTCCACGTTGGCCCGCCAGCCCGCGTGGTCGTCGTGCTCGAGCGCCCACAGCGCCGCATGCAGGCGCCGCGTGATCAGCTGGCGGTCCTGCATGGGGATGGCCGTGGCCGGCGAACCGGCATCGGTGCTCACGCCGCGCTCTCCAGCCGCTCCCAGATCTTGCCGAGCTTGTCGCCCAGCGTGGCCGCGGTGAACGGCTTGATCACGTAGCCGTTCACGCCGGCCTGGGCGGCCTCGATGATCTGCTCGCGCTTGGCCTCGGCCGTCACCATCAGCACCGGGGTCTTGGCCAGGGCGGCGTCGGCGCGGATCGCCTTGAGCAGGTCGATGCCGGGCATGCCGGGCATGTTCCAGTCGGTGATCACCAGGTCGAACGGACCCTTGCGCAGCTCGACCAGCGCGCTGGTGCCGTCGTCGGCCTCGGTGGTGTTGAAGAAGCCCAGGTCGTTGAGCAGGTTCTTGACGATGCGGCGCATGGTCGAGAAGTCGTCGACGATGAGGATCTTGATGTTCTTTTCCATGGGTCAGGCTCGTGCGGGTGTTCGGGAATGGGGGGCAGCGGCGCAGTCAGACGTCCTGGTCGAGCTGGGCTTCCTCGCGCCAGTCGCCCAGGCGCGCGCGCAGGCGCAACATCGCCTGGCCGTGGATCTGGCAGACCCGCGACTCGCTGATCGACAGCACCGCGCCGATCTCGCGCAGGTTGAGCTCCTGCTCGTAGTACAGCGACAGCACCAGCTGCTCGCGTTCGGGCAGGTCGCCGATGGCGCCGCCGAGGGCTTCGCGGAACGCGGTGTGCTCGAACTCGCGCGCCGGGGTCGCGTTGGCGGTGGACGCCAGCCGCGGCTCGCCGTCGTGCTCCTCCAGGTGCGCATCCAGGCTGATCAGCTGGCCGCGCGCGGCATCCTCCAGCATGCGGTGGTACTCATCGAGCGAGACCTCGAGCCGGGCGGCGACCTCCTGCGCGGAGGCGGCACGGCCGGTGTCCTGCTCGACACCGCGGGTGGCGGCGACCACGTCGCGGTACTTGCGATGGACCGACCGCGGCACCCAATCGCCACGGCGGATCTCGTCGATCATCGCGCCGCGGATGCGGATGCTGGCGTAGGTCTCGAATGCAGCGCCCTGGTCGGCCTGGAAATTGCGACCGGCGTCGATCAGGCCAAGCATGCCGGCCTGGATCAGGTCGTCGACCTCGACGCTGGCCGGCAGGCGCGCGGCGAGGTGGTGGGCGATGCGGCGCACCAGCTCGCCGTGGCGCTCGACGATGAGCGCCGTGTCGCTGGGCTGGTGGGCGCGGTAGGCGGCTGCGGCGGTGCTCATGCGGCGGCACTCCGGGACGGTTGCGCGATCAGGCGCTCCATGAAGAACTCGACGTGGCCGCGCGGGCCCTGCGGACTCTGCCACTGGCCGGCACGGCGGGCGATGTCGCGGAACGCGGCCGAGGCGGGTGCCGACGGGAACGCGTCGACCACCGCTTCCTGCCGCTGCACTGCGCGGCGCAGCCATTCGTCGCGCGGGATCGCGCCCAGGTAGTTGAGGGTCACGTCGAGGAACTTGGAGGTGACGCGCTGCAGCTTGTCGAACAGCTGGCGCCCCTCGGCCGCGTGCTGCACCTGGTTGGCGAGGATCTGCACCCGGCTGACGCCGCGGTCGCGGCTGAGCACCTTGATCAGCGCGTAGGCATCGGTGACCGAGGCCGGCTCGTCGCAGACCACCACGATCACGTCCTGCGCCGCTTGGCAGAAGGTCAGCACGCCGTCTGCGATGCCGGCCGCGTTGTCGACCACCATGGTGTCGATCGGCACGTCCAGCTGGCTGAAGGCGTGCACCAGGCCGACGTGCTGCTGCGGCAGCAGCTCGGTCATGTGGCGCTTGCCGGAAGCGGCCGGGACGATCCACATCCCGCCGGGGCCTTCAAGCAATGTGTCGCGCAGCTCGCAGCGACCGGCCAGCACGTCGGCCAGGGTGAAGCGGGGCGACAGCCCGAGCATCACGTCGACGTTGGCCAGGCCCAGGTCGGTGTCCAGCAGCAGGGTGCGCTGGCCGGCGTTCTGCAGCGACAGCGCGAGGTTGACCGAGACGTTGGTCTTGCCGACGCCGCCCTTGCCGCTGGCGACCGCGATCACTCTGACGGGAGCGGGGCGCACGGACTCCGGCGCAGCGCCGGGCTGCGCCGCCGGGAAAGCGGGATTGTGGTCAGGCGACGGCATGACGGTCCTCGGTGGCAAGGGGGTTATCGGCAGCACGGCGCAATTTCTCCAGTTGCAGCACGAGGCGGGAGGCGTCGGCGTGGGCGAGGTCGGTCGCGACCTGCTGTCCGGCGGTGGTGTAGGCCAGGCTCAGGCCGTTGCGGATCACGGTCGACAGCGCGGCGCCGAGGCGGCCGGTCTCGTCGAGCTTGGTCAGCACCACGCCCTCGGGCGTGGCCATGCGGTACCGGCGAACCACCTCGTTCATGTCGTGCGGGTGGCCATTGGCCGGCAGCACCAGCAGGCTGCGCACGTTGCGGGTGGCGCGCAGCCAGGTGATCTGGCCGAGCAGGGCGCGGTCGCGGGCGCCGTAGCCGGCGGTATCGACCACCACCAGCGGGTAGTCCTGCAGCTGGTCCAGGGTCTGCTGCAGCGCCTCGGGGCCGTTGGCCTCGCAGACGGTGATGCCGAGGCGGCGGCCGTGGGCGTGCAGCTGCTCGCAGGCGCCGACGCGCTCGAAGTCGGTGGTCACCAGCGCCACGTCGCGGGCCCGGTGGCGGGCGGCAAAGCGGGCGGCGAGCTTGGCCGCGGTGGTGGTCTTGCCGGCACCGGTCGGGCCGACCAGGGCGATCACGCCACCGTCGTCGATAGGCTCCTCGCGGCTGATGGTCAGCATCCGCGCCAGCTCGGCCAGCATCGGGGCATGCACCCGCGCCGGGTCCAGCGCCGGGTCGATCTTCGCTGCCAGGGTCTGCGCCAGCGTTTCGTCGCAGCCGTAGCCCAGCAGGGTGTCGAATGCCGCGGCGCGCGCCGGCGAGCCGCGCAGGCGCTCAACCGCGAACTGCCCCATCTCGCGCTCGATCAAGTGGCGCATGGTGGCCAGTTCCTCGCGCATCGCGGCGACGGCGGGATCGGCGTCCCAGCGCGGGACGGCGTGGAGGTGGCGGTCGGTCGCGGTGGCCTCGGCGGCCTCGTCGTTCCGCGCGACTGCGTCGGTGCTGTCGTCCAGTTCTGCGACCGGTGCGAGCGACAGTTCGATCGCCTCGGCGGCGGCTGACGGGTGCGCGTGTTCTGCTTCGGGCGCCGGCTCGGGCAACGGCTCCAGGCTCAGCTCGAGCTTCGGGGCGGGCGTGTCAGGGACCTGCGGCGCCGCGGCGGCCTCCGCAGCCTCCGGCGACGGGTGCTGCCG
>NZ_JBJXHK010000074.1:0-9901 GCF_046638635.1 Lysobacter zhanggongensis | reverse complement strand
CTCCGCGCTCGCCGCCGGCGCGACCTGCGCGGCCGGTGCGGTCGGAACCGCGGCATCGCCCTGCGGAGCGGCCGGCGCCACCGGCACCTGCGACATCACGCCGAGATCGGTCCCCTGCCCCCCGACCTGGCTGCGATCGGTCGCGTGCCAGGCCATGAACAGGCTGATGGCGAAGAACACGATGGCAAGCCACTTGGTGGCCTTGGTCAGGAAGCTCGATGCGCCACGCGCGCCGAAGACGGTCGCCGAGGCGCCGCCACCGAAACCCGAGCCAGCCTGCGCACCCGCGCCGCGCTGCATCAGGATCAGCGCGACCATGGCGATCGCGACCAGCACATAGATGACGTTGAGGAACAACAGCATCGCGAAAAACTCTTGGATAGGTCGGTGACGGGAAACCCGTAACCGGTCAGGGCGCCGCCGCGGCTGCGATGGCGTTGAAGTCGGCGGCCACCAGCGAGGCGCCGCCAACCAGGCCGCCATCAACATCGGGCTGTGCGAACAGCTCCGCGGCGTTGTCGGCCTTCACGCTGCCGCCATACAGGATCGGCAGCGAGCCAGCGATTCTAGCATCGTACGCGGCGATTTCGCTACGGATGAAGGCGTGGACTTCCTGCGCCTGCGCGGGGCTGGCGGTCTTGCCAGTGCCGATCGCCCAGACCGGCTCGTAGGCGACGATGGCGCCCTCGAAGACTTCGACGCCATGCGCCAGCAGCGGTGCGAGCTGCTTCTCCAGCCGCCACCAGGTCTGGTCGTCCTCGCGCTGGCTGAGGGTCTCGCCGACGCAGAAGATCGGCGTCAGCCCGGCCGCCTTGGCCGCAATGAACTTGGCGGCCACCATCTCGCTGGTCTCGCCGTGGTACTGGCGGCGCTCGGAATGACCGACCAGTCCGTAGCGGGCGCCGACGTCGACCAGCATCGCCGCGGAGACCTCACCGGTGTACGCGCCCTTCTCGTTGGCGCTGACATCCTGCGCACCGAACGCCATCCCACGCGCGCCGTATGCGTGGACGAGTTCACCCAGGTACGGCATCGGCGGCAGGATGATGCGCTCCACGCCGCCCGGCGCTTCCACGGCCGCGACAGCATCGAGCAGCTCACCGGCGAACCGACGGTCCCCGTGCAACTTCCAGTTTCCCGCGACGATCCTGCGACGAGCCATGACGCACCCAGACGATGAAAGCCGCGATTCTAGCGCAGACGTCCTGCAAACGGGCCGGGCGGTCGTGCCTGAAGGCCCCTCGCAGGGGCCGGTGGTGTGCAGTTTTCCGCCGATCGTCGGCCCCGGTGCGCGGGTCCTGATCCTGGGCAGCATGCCGGGCGTGCGGTCATTGCAGGCGGGCCGCTACTACGCGCATCCGCAGAACCGCTTCTGGCCTTTCATGGCGACACTGCTGGGCATGACACCGGACCTGCCCTATGCCGCGCGCTGCCGCCGCCTGGTCGAGGCCGGGATCGCTGTCTGGGACGTGCTGGCAAGCTGCGAGCGGGAAGGCAGCCTGGATTCGGCCATCCGCGACGACACCGCGAAGCCGAACGATTTCGACGGCTTCCTCGCCGAGCGGCCCGGCATCCACACGCTGCTGTTCAACGGTGCAAAAGCCGAAGCGGGCTTTCGCAGGTTCGTGATGCCGGCAGTACCGGTGGCCGATCTCACGTTGCGGCGGCTGCCCTCCACCAGTCCGGCCAACGCGTCGCAGCGCACCGATGCCAAGCTCGCCGCCTGGCGCGCCGCGCTGGTCGAGGCCGGGGTGATCGGTTAAAGGCGCGCCTACTTCAGCTTGATCTCGCGCAGCCGCTCGTCGAGGTAACCCTGCGCCGTGATCGGCTCCGGGTAGCGACTCGGATTGTCCGCGGTGACGCACGAGGGCAGCACGTCGATCACGAAGTCGGGGTTGGGATGCAGGAAGAACGGCGTTGAATACCGTGGCTGGCGCGCCTTCTCGCCCTGGGGGTTGACCACCCGATGCGTGGTCGAGGGATACACGTGGTTGGTCAGGCGCTGCAGCATGTCGCCGATATTGACCACGATGGTGTCAGCGTCCGCGGTAAACGGGACCCATTCCCCCGCGTGCGAGCGCACTTCCAGCCCTTCTGCGCTGGCACCCACCAGCAGGGTGATGAGGTTGATGTCCTCGTGCGCGCCCGCGCGTTCGTTCGGTATCTCAGGCGCGGTGATCGGCGGGTAGTGGATCGGCCGCAGGATCGAGTTGCCGCAGTCGGTCTTGTCGGTAAAGAAGTCCGCCGGCAGGCCGATGTGCAGCGCCAGCGCCGACAGCACCCGCGAACCCAGCTGGTCGAGCGCGGTGTACAACCCGTAGGCGACCTCGCGGAACTCCGGGATCTCCTCCGGCCACAGGTTCGGCGGCATGACGTCGGCGTAGCGCGAGTCGCGCGGGATCTCGCGACCGACGTGCCAGAACTCCTTGAGGTCGAAATGCGTCGCGCCCTTGGCGGTCTCCACGCCGAAGGGGGTGTAGCCGCGGGCGCCGCCGCCGCCCGGCACGTGGTACTTGCGCTTGACCTCGTCGGGAAGCGCGAAGAAGCGCTGGAACACGTCGTAGGCGGTGTCGATCTGCCCGGCGGGAATCCCATGCCCGCGGATGCCGGCGAAGCCCCATTCCCGGTAGGCCGCGCCCAGTTCGGCGACGAAGGCATCGCGATCGCCTTCGAAACGGCGGATATCCAGGGTCGGGATGCGGGACGGGGTCATGCGGGGACTACCACTGAGAGGGACGGGAATTATCGGTCGGGGAAGCTGTACGGCACGCTGCAGTCGTCAGCCGGCCGCGGCACGCACCGCGTCCGCGAGCCGGTCGAGCTGGGCTTGGACAAGATCGCCGTCGTCTGCCTCGACCGTCACCCGGACCACCGGCTCGGTGCCCGACGGGCGCAGGAAGGCGCGGCCCCTGCCCTGCACCGCGGCCTGCACTTCGGCCAGTACGGCGCGAACGGAGTCGGCTTCGGCCGGCCTCGCGCCATTGGCGAACCGCACGTTCACGGTGCGCTGCGGCACCTTGACCAACCCGGCCAGCGCCTCGCGCAGCCCGATACCCCGGCGCGAGAGCACCTCGAGCACCTGCAATGCGCTGACGATGCCGTCGCCGGTGCTGGCCCGGTCCAGGCACAGCAGGTGGCCTGATGCCTCGCCGCCCAGCGTGCCGCCGTTGGCGACCAGCTGCTGGTGGACATGGCGGTCGCCGACCTTGGCACGGATGAAGCCGATACCGGCCTGCGCGAACGCCTGCTCCAGCCCGAAATTGGTCATCAGCGTACCGACGACGGGGCCCTGCAACCGGCCGCTCGCCTGCCAGTCGCGCGCAAGCACGTACAGCAGGTCGTCGCCATCGCAGACCGCACCACTGCGGTCGACGAACATCACCCGGTCGCCGTCGCCATCGAACGCGATGCCCAGATCGGCGCCGGTTTCCCGCACCCGCGCCGCCAGCGTCTCCGGGTGGGTTGAGCCCACCTTGTCGTTGATGTTGAGGCCATTGGGATCCACCCCGATCGCGTCGACCTGGGCGCCGAGCTCGCGCAGCACCAGCGGTCCGATCTGGTAGGTCGCGCCGTTGGCGCAATCCATTGCGATCTTCAGGCCGCCGAGGTCGAAGCCCTTGGGCACCGAGTTCTTGCACGCCTCGACATAACGGCCAATCGCGTCGCGGGTGCGCACCGCCTTGCCGAGCTGCTCGGACGGCACGGTCCGGAAGGGCTCTTCCAGCGCGGCCTCGATCGCCAGCTCGGTGGCGTCGTCGAGCTTCTCGCCTTCGGCCGAGAAGAACTTGATGCCGTTGTCGAAATGCGGGTTGTGCGAGGCGGAGATGACGATGCCACCATCGGCCCGCAGCGAGTGCGTGAGGTGGGCCACCGCCGGCGTCGGCATCGGTCCCATCAGCTGCACGTCCACGCCGGCCGCGACCAGCCCGGCCTCGAGCGCGGCCTCGAACATGTAGTTCGAGATCCGGGTGTCCTTGCCGATGATTACCACCGGCTTGCGCCAGGCGTTGCGCGACAGCGCATGGCCGTAGGCATTGCCCAGGCGCAGCACGAAATCGGCGGAGATCGGACCTTCGCCGACCCGGCCGCGGATGCCGTCGGTTCCAAAATACTTGCGTGTCATCGGTGTTCCCTGGTGTCAGCCGGCGATCTCGGCGTCGTCTTCCGGTTGCGGCTGTTTCATCATCAACGCGAGCAGCTGCGACAGGCGGTCGCGCATTTCGCGCCGGTCGCAGATCTGGTCGATCGCGCCGTGCTCGAGCAGGAACTCGCTGCGCTGGAAGCCTTCGGGCAGGGTCTCGCGGACGGTCTGCTCGATCACGCGCGGGCCGGCAAAGCCGATCAGCGCCTCGGGCTCGGCGATGTTGATGTCGCCCAGCATCGCCAGCGACGCCGACACGCCACCGGTGGTCGGGTGGGTCAGCACCGCGATGTACGGCAGGCCGGCGGCGCGCAGGCGGCCCAGCGCGGCCGACGTCTTGGCCATCTGCATGAGCGAGAACAGGCTCTCCTGCATGCGTGCACCACCGGTCGCGGTAAAGCACACCATTGGGCAGCCGAGCTCGAGCGCGGTCTCGGCGGCGCGGGCGAAGCGCTCACCCACGACCGAGCCCATCGACCCGCCCATGTACGCGAAGTCGAACGAGCAAGCGACCAGCGGGCGCTGCTTCAGCGTGCCCTGCATGGCGATCAGCGCGTCGCGCTCACCGGTGGACTTCTGGGCAGCCTTGATGCGGTCCGAATACTTCTTCTGGTCCTTGAAACGGAGCACGTCGGTCGGCCCCAGCGCGGCGCCGATCTCACTGGTGCTGCCCGGGTCCAGCAGCGCCGCAAGGCGTGCGCGGGCGCGGATCGGGCGATGGTGGCTGCACTTGGGGCAGACCTCGAGGTTTTCCTCAAGCTCGGGGCGGTAGAGCACCGCGCCGCAGCGGTCGCATTTTTCCCACAGGCCTTCCGGGACGCTGCGGCGCTTCGCGCTCGCGTTGTCGGTGCGGATGCCGGACGGCATGAGTTTCTTGAGCCAGGACATGCGTTGGGTGTTCTTCCGTTCAGGCCATGCGGGTGACCGCGGTCGCGGCGGTCGAGCGGATCAGTTTAGCGCAGGGGCTTGCCGGGCAATGCCGGCGTCCAGCGCCGCCCTCAGGGGGGACAGGAAAGCAACTGCGCGGGCGGCGGCGTCGCGGTCATCGCTGGCATCGGCCATCGCCTGCACGAGTGCGCTGCCGACCACCACGCCGTCGGCGGACGCGGCCATGTCGACCGCACTCGCGGCGTCCTTGATGCCGAACCCTGCGACCACCGGTACCGGCGAGCGCTCGCGCAACACTGCAAGGCGACCGCCGGCGGCCCCGGCATCGAGGTGGTCGGCGCCGGTCACGCCCGCATAGCTCACGTAGTACAGGTAGCCCGACGCCTGGTCGCACAGCGAGGCCATGCGTGCGTCGGAGCTGGTCGGCGCGGCCAGCAGGATCAGCGCGACACCGTGCGCAGCGAAGGCGGCGCGGAATTCGGCGGCTTCCTCCGGCGGCAGGTCGACCAGCAGCGCGCCGTCGACCCCGGCTTCCGACGCGGCTCTCGCGAACGCTTCCGGTCCACGGATCTCGACCGGGTTGAGGTAACCCATCAGGACCACCGGCGTCTCCCGGTCCTGCTTGCGGAACTCGCTTACGTACCCGAGCACCTGGCCCATGCCGACGCCGCGCGACAGCGCGCGCTCGGAACTACGCTGGATCGTCGGGCCGTCCGCCATCGGGTCGGAGAACGGCACGCCGAGCTCGATCACGTCAGCGCCGGCTTCCGCGAGCGCATGCATGACCGGGACGGTGGCGGTGGCCGACGGATCGCCCGCGGTCATGAACGGGACCAGTGCCTTGCGGCCGGCCGCGCGGAGTGCGGCGAAACGGGATTCGATGCGTGTCATGCCGATGGCCTTGCGGGGACTGAAGTCAAAACACCAGCCCGTCGCGGGCGGCGATGGTGTGGACATCCTTGTCGCCACGACCGGAGAGGTTGCACAGCACCAGCGCGTCGCGCGGCATGCCGCGGGCGAGCTTGATTGCCTGGGCGATGGCGTGGCTGGACTCCAGCGCCGGCAGGATGCCCTCGGTCCGGGTCAACCGGTGGAAGGCCGCGAGAGCCTCGTCGTCCGTCACGCCGACGTACTCGGCGCGCCCGGTGTCCTTCAGGAAGGCATGTTCGGGACCGACGCCGGGGTAGTCCAGCCCGGCCGACACCGAGTGGGTCTCGATGATCTGGCCGTCGTCGTCGCACAGTACGTAGGTGCGGTTGCCGTGCAGCACGCCGGGACGACCGGCCGACAGCGACGCGGCGTGGCGTCCGCTGCCCACGCCCTCGCCCGCCGCCTCGGCGCCGACGATGCGCACGCCGGCATCGTTGAGGAAGGCGTGGAAGATGCCGATGGCATTGCTGCCGCCACCCACGCACGCGGTGACCGCGTCGGGCAGGCGCCCGTACTCGGCGAGCATCTGCGCGCGCGCCTCGCGGCCGACCACGGCGTTGAAGTCACGCACCATGCGCGGGTACGGGTCCGGGCCGGCGACGGTGCCGATGATGTAGAAGGTGTCGGCGACATTGGTCACCCAGTCGCGCATCGCCTCGTTCAGCGCGTCCTTGAGCGTCGCCGAACCGCTGCTGACCGGCACCACGGTGGCCCCCAGCAGCTTCATGCGGTGGACGTTGACCTTCTGCCGCTCGATGTCGGTCGCGCCCATGTAGACCACGCATTCGAGCCCCAGCCGTGCGGCCACGGTGGCCGATGCCACGCCGTGCTGGCCGGCGCCGGTCTCGGCGATGATCCGCGGCTTGCCCATGCGGCTGGCGAGCAGTGCCTGGCCGATCGTGTTGTTGATCTTGTGCGCGCCCGTGTGGTTCAGGTCCTCGCGCTTGAGCAGGATCTGCGCCCCGCCGGTTTCATCGCTGAGCCGACGCGCGTGGTAGATCGGGCTGGGACGGCCCACGTAGTGCGCCAGGTCGCGCTCGAAGGCCTCGACGAAGGTGGGGTCCACTCGGGCGGCATCGTAGGCGTCTGCCAGTTCCTGCAGCGGCCCCATCAGGGTCTCGGCGACGAAGCGACCGCCGAACCGGCCGAAGTGGCCGGCAGCGTCGGGATAGGCGTGGAAATCGATCGGGTCGGGCGGCATGTCGGGCAATTCCTGGCCTTGCGGCCGATGGGCGGCGCCGCAACGCAGGCGATCGCGCCGCGCTCGGGCCTTCAGGGAGGATCAGTCGAGTACGTGGCAGTCAGCGCGGCGCACTTCCTCGACGAACCGGCGCATCTTGTCGCCATCCTTGAGGCCGGGTGCGCTCTCGATGCTGGTGGATACGTCGACCGCCCAGGGGAGGGTGGCGATGATCGCGTCGAAGACGTTGTCGGCGGTCAGCCCGCCTGCGAGCACGTAGGGCTTCTGCACGCCCGCCGGGATCCTTCCCCAGTCGAACGTCTTGCCACTGCCGCCCGCGCCCCCGGCGGAATGGCTGTCGAACAGGAACCCGGCCGCGCCCGGATAGCGCGTGTGCAGCGCGGCGGGATGCTGCTGGGCAAGCTCGCCGCCCATCGGGATCGCCTTCAGGTACGGCACGCCGAATCCACGGCAGAACGCGTCGTCCTCGTCGCCATGGAACTGCAGCAGGCTCGGGCGGATCTGGCGGACGACTTCGCGCACTTCATCGACGGGGTTGTCCATGAACAGCGCGACCGCATCGACCAGGGGTGCGAGCGCCTGGCGCATGGCGCGCGCTTCCTCCGGTTCGATCCGACGCGGACTGTTGCGCGCGAACACGAATCCGATCGCATCGGCACCCAGCTCGCAGGCCAGGCGCACGTCACCCGGGCGGGTGAAGCCGCAGAACTTGATGCGGGTACGAAACAGGATACGGTTCACAGCTCGACCTCGGCGGGAAGACCCCATTGTGCAGGGTAGCGCGGCCCGAGGAACACCAGACCGGCCGACGGTGCGGTCGGTCCGGCAACGGTACGGTCGCGCCCGGCGAGCAGGTCGCCGAGCCATTCTTCGGGCTGCTCGCCGCGCCCCACCGGCAGCAGGCTGCCGACGATGTTGCGGACCATGTGGTGCAGGAACGCATTGGCCTGCACCTCCACCGTCACCACGTCGCCCTGGCGCTCTACCGCGATGAACTGCAGGTCGCGCCGGGCGTGCGGCGCCTGGCAATGGACGGTGCGGAACGCGGAGAAGTCATGCTCGCCGACCAGTGCCTGGGCGGAGCGGTGCATGGCCGCTGCATCAAGCGGTCGACGCTCCCAGCTCAGGTATTGC
The DNA here is from genome assembly GCF_046638635.1 of Lysobacter zhanggongensis. Taxonomy (NCBI): domain Bacteria; kingdom Pseudomonadati; phylum Pseudomonadota; class Gammaproteobacteria; order Lysobacterales; family Lysobacteraceae; genus Lysobacter; species Lysobacter zhanggongensis. The sequence continues at coordinate 1,607 of NZ_JBJXHK010000074.1, read as the reverse complement.
CGTTGCAACGCGGGGCGGACCGCGCGGTTGAGGATCGAATAGCGGTAGCGACGGGCGCGTGCGGAGAACCGTGCATGGAAGTCATCGGCCACCGGCACGCACCAGCGCACGCAGACCGACGGCGGCAACCGGCTGGTCGTGCCGAGCACCCAGCCACGCACGTCGCGTTGGGCCGGGCCGTCGAAATGCACGACCTGGGCCGAGGCATGCACGCCGGCGTCGGTACGGCCAGCGCACACGACTTCGACGCCCTCGCCGGCCACGAACGATAACGCCTGCTCCAGCACCGCCTGCACCGTGGGTTCGCCGCGGCGTTCGGGCTCACCGGGTTTGTTGAGCCGCTGCCAGCCGGAGAATTCGCTGCCGTCGTATTCCACGCCCAGCGCGAAACGGCGCCGCGCCGGCGATGCCCCGGACGGTCGGGGCCTGGACGGTACTGGTTCGGCAGGCACGTCGTCAGTCGAACTCGCGCAGCATCCGCGCGGCCTGCTGACGCGCGGCCAGGTCACCGTGGATTACCACCTCGTCGAGCAACTGCCGGGCGCTGTCGCGGTCGCCAAGATCAAGGTAGGCGCGCGCCAGTTCCAGCCGCTCCTGTCCAGGTGCCTCGGAATTCACGGGCTCGACGTTGTCATCGGCCACGGCACCGTCTACCGGGGATATGGGCGGTACGCCCGAACCCTTGGCCGATGACGCGGCGTGCCAGGTCGGCACGCCGGACGACGGCAACGGATCCTGAGACGAAACGGTGCGCGGCTCGCGCAATGGCGACGGTGCGACGGCGACCGCGGGGGCCGGGGGCGGCGGAGTGGCCACCGCAGGTGCTTCCTTCGGTACATCCACCGGCTGCGGCGACTGCTCGGCGAAAGCTGCCGCAAGCGGCGAAGGTTCAGGCGCCACCGGCCGGAAGGACGGCGTCCGGGCCGGACGGCGCCGCATCCACCAGCCCGCCAGCAGGGCGAGCACCAGCAACGCCGNTGGCGACGGTGCGACGGCGACCGCGGGGGCCGGGGGCGGCGGAGTGGCCACCGCAGGTGCTTCCTTCGGTACATCCACCGGCTGCGGCGACTGCTCGGCGAAAGCTGCCGCAAGCGGCGAAGGTTCAGGCGCCACCGGCCGGAAGGACGGCGTCCGGGCCGGACGGCGCCGCATCCACCAGCCCGCCAGCAGGGCGAGCACCAGCAACGCCGCCCCGCCCAGCACCCACGGCAGGCCCGATGCGCGCGCGGCCTGCTCGGCGTCGCCGACCTGGGCCAGGCGCTGCTGCACGGCATTCAACTCATTGTCCTTCATCTCCAGCAGCTTCTGCTGGTCGGACTGCAGCTTCTCGAGTTCGGCGACGCGGCTTTGCAGCTCGGTCAGTTCGGCGTCGCGCGCGGCCAGGGTCTCGCGCGTCTGTTGCAGTTCCTGTCTCATCGTGTCGCCCTCGCCGCCGGCACTGGTGCCGGACTGGGTGCCCGCCTGCGACGCGTCACTTGCGCCGGGCGGGACAATTTCAAGCCGTGCATCGGCGGTTGTGGTCGGATTGGCGGCGTTCGCCACGCCCTCCGCAGCGGGCGCGGCGTCGCCGGCAGCGGTGTCGGCCACCACCGGCTGCGGGGTCGGCG
>NZ_JBJXHK010000073.1:0-9909 GCF_046638635.1 Lysobacter zhanggongensis | reverse complement strand
GGCTCGGGCGGCGGCGGCAGCGGGGTCGGCTTCGGCGGCGACAGCTCCTTGGGCGGAGTGATCGGCTTGGGCGGTTCCGGCGGCGGCGGCGGCGGCGGCGGGGGCGGCGGTGGTGGCTTGATGATGTTCACCAAAGTCACCTCTTCCTCGGCCTTGTCCTGCGGCGGAGGCGCCATCGGCGCAAGCAGCAGCAGCAGTGCCGCACAGTGGACGGCGATCGCCATGGTGATACCGGCGATACGTGCCCAGTTCAACCCTTCGTCGCGGTCGTCGTGTGTGTTAACGGGGTTTTCCAAGTCTTGCGTCATTGCGCCGTCAGCTCGGGGAGGAAAGCCGGGCGCTGGCAGGCGCCGCGGGAGGTCTGGCTCTCATGGGGTTTGACGCCACGGGAACCTCCTAGGATATACCAAAGTCCGTTGGCGGTTCCAAGCGGATTCTGGCGTTTTCGTGATGCCGGTTAGTCGCTCGCGGCCTTGATGATGCCGCGTGCTTCCGCCGGGTCCGGGACGCCCTTCTCGAGCGCGCGCCCGGCGGCCTCACCCGCCTCCGCGTCACGTCCCTCGTTGAGCAGGACCTTGGCGAGGTTGAGGTAGGTGCTGCCGTCGTCGTCCAGCGGGGCCGCCTTGCGGTAGGCCTCGATGGCCGGCGCGATCTGGCCGGAGAAATAGTACGCCTGCGCGAGCGCAACGCTGGTGTTGAAGTCCTCGGCCAGGATGCCCTTGTCGACGCCTTCGTTGATAACGGCAATCGCCTCGGCCTCTTTACCTTCCATGTTGATGTAGGTGGTGTACAGCTGCTGGTACTCGACCGCCTCGGTCAGCTGGCCGCCGGTGCGCAGCTTCTCCAGCACCGCCAGCGACTTGTCCTGCATCCCCGCCTGCTGGTACACGGCGGCGAGGTTGAGCTGGGCGCGGCGGTCGTCGGGCTTGGCGGCGGCCACCTGCTCGGCCATCCGCACCGCTTCGTCGGCATTGCCGCTACGCGCATGGGCCTGCATCAGCAGCGCCTTCCATTCCGGCTTCGGATCGTCGCTGGCATCGATGGCCTGCTGCATGACGGCAGCCGCCTCCTCGTTGCGGTCCATCAGGAACAGGGTCTGTCCCTTCATCATTAGGGCTTCGGCGTCGCCGCCGCCGGTTTCGCCCAGGAAACGGTCGTAGGTCGCCAGCGACTGCTCGTATTGCTTCTGCTGCTGCTGAAGCTGCGCGAGGTTGAGCATCATCGCGTAGTGGTTGTTGTTGTCGAGCGCATCGAGCGCGACGATCCGCTCGAACATCTCCAGCGCCCTGGCGGTATCGCCGGCGTCGTAGGCCACTTGGGCTGCCGTCTGGGCGGCCAGCGCCTTTTCGTAGTTGCTGGTGTCCTCGCTGGCCAGCAGCGATGCGGCGATCGCGCCCGCCTCGGCGGACTTGCCCTCGGCCTGCAGGTCGACCATTTCCTGCAGCTTCTTGCCCGTGCGGCCCGAGGTCTTCAGCCCCGGCGACTCGCGGGTGGCCAGCGGGTAACGCTGCTGCGCCTCCTTCGAGGCCCGGGAACTGCGCCGGTCGGAACGCTCACGCCGTTCGATGCGCTGGTCGGACGCGGGATTGGCACCGGTGTCCTGGGCCAGCACGGCGGGCGACAGCGTGAGCGCCATCGCGACACCGGCGATCAGCGCCATCGAACGGCGGTATCGGGAGATCTGGATTGTCATGGGGGCCCCACAGGAATCGCGGACGGATGATGCAGCGTTGTCCAAGGGGGGTGAACCTAGCAGAAAGCCCGCTTCGGCCGCCATCTTGTGGGTCGGGTTTTTTCGTGCTTACCCGCAGCTGGGCTTGCGCCCGGCTGCCTGCGCCTGCTGGTACACCGGCATCAGGTCGGCCGCGCGCGCGCGCAACTCGGCGATACGGCTCTGCGGTTCGGGGTGGGTGGAAAGCCACTCCGGACCCCGGCTCCCGCCCGCGGCGATCATGTTCTGCCAGAGGTTGACCGCCTGTTCCGGGTTGAACCCCGCCTCTGCCATCAGGCGCTGTCCGACGATGTCGGCCTCGGACTCCTGCGCCCGGTTGTTGGGCAGCAGGAACGCGGCCTGGACCGCGGCGCCGCCGAGCTGCTGCGTGGTCTGCGCGGCACCCGACCCGTACTGCGACCCGACCAGCGCGCCAAGGATGCCGATGCCGGCCTGCGCGCCCATCTGGCGGGTGACACGCTCGTCATGGTGGCGGGAGACGACGTGGCCGATCTCGTGCGCGATGACGCCGGCCAGCTGGTCCTGGTTGCGGGCCACGCTGAAGATCCCGGTGTACAGGCCGACCTTGCCGCCGGGCAGGGCGAACGCGTTGGGCTCCTTGTTGACGAACAGCGCGCTTTCCCAGCCCGTCTGCCAGCCCGAGGGCAGCTGGCGGGTGATGGCACTGACCACGCACCGCATGTAGGCGGTCTGGCTGGAGTTGGTGCTCTGCGGCAGCTTCGCCTTGTACTCGGCGAACGCCTGCGCGCCCATCTGGTTGAGCTGCTCCTGGGGCACCGCGCCGACCTGCTGGGTACGGCCGGTGGGGGAGGTGGTGGTGGCGCAGGCGGCGGTGACCGCCGCGATCGCCAGGCCGAGCAGCAACGGTTTGATGGGCGCGGATTTCATGGGCGCGATTCCTGTTCCGGGACGGTTCTTGTAAGCCGCCCCGGATGAATGGGCCGTCAAAGCACGCGGGGCTGGTTCAGATGTCGAGATTGGACACGCGCAGTGCGTTTTCCTCGATGAACTCGCGGCGCGGCTCGACCACGTCGCCCATCAGGCAGCTGAAAATCCGGTCGGCCGCGACCGCGTCCTCGATCCGGACCTGCAGCAGCCGGCGGGTCTCCGGATTGACCGTGGTCTCCCACAGCTGCTCGGGGTTCATTTCGCCCAGGCCCTTGAACCGCTGGATCTGGCGACCCTTCTTGGCTTCCTCCAGCAGCCACGCCTGGGCCTCGGCGAAGCTGTCGACCGGCTGCGCGCGGTTGCCGCGGACGATCTGCGCACCCTCGCGGACCAGGCCGTGCAACTGCGCAGCGGCCTCGCGGACCGCACGCAATTCGCCGCCTTCGAACGCGGCCAGCGGGAGCATCTGCAGCAGTTCCTCGCCCATGTGGGTTCGGCGGACCAGCAGCGCGGCCGGGTGGGCGTCGGTGGCCGGCTGCAGGCTGACCGCATAACGCGGCTTGCCCAGGCCACTGCGATTGAGTCGCTTTTCCAGCGCGTCGAGCTCGTGGCGCTCGTCGACGTTCTCGCTCAGGTGCTCGGTGTCGAGCGGGGTGAAGTCGATCAGCGCCTCCAGCACCAGCGGGTCGTAGCGGTGGGCGTTGCGGGCGATCGTCTCGCGAGCGCCGGCGTAGGCCAGCAGCAGCTTCTCCAGCGCGCCGCCGGTGATCGGCGGCTCGCCGTCGGCGGGCACCAGCGACGCGTTCTCGACCGCGTTGCCGGCCAGGTACGCATCCAGCGCCGCGTCGTCCTTGAGATAGAGCTCGTTCTTGCCCTGCTTGATCTTGTACAGCGGCGGCAGGCCGATGTAGATATGGCCGCGTTCGAGCAATTCGGGCATCTGCCGGTAGAAGAACGTCAGCAGCAGGGTGCGGATGTGGCTGCCGTCGACGTCCGCGTCGGTCATGATGATGACGCGGTGGTAGCGCAGCTTGTCCGGGTTGTACTCGTCCTTGCCGATCCCGGTGCCCAACGCGGTGATCAGGGTGCCGACCTCGGCCGACGCCAGCATCCGGTCGAACCGCGCGCGTTCGACGTTGAGGATCTTGCCTCGCAGCGGCAGCACCGCCTGGTTCTTGCGGTTGCGGCCCTGCTTGGCGGAGCCGCCGGCCGAGTCACCCTCGACGATGAACAGCTCCGAGAGCGCCGGGTCCTTCTCCTGGCAGTCGGCCAGCTTGCCGGGCAGCCCGGCAATATCGAGCGCGCCCTTGCGGCGGGTCAAGTCGCGGGCCTTGCGGGCCGCCTCGCGGGCACGGGCGGCGTCGACCACCTTTTCGCAGATGGCACGGGCTTCCTGCGGGTGTTCCTGCAGGAACTCCTGCAAACGTGCGCCGAAAGTATGCTCAACAACGGGTCTCACTTCGGATGAGACGAGCTTCTCCTTGGTCTGGCTGGAAAAGCTGGGGTCCGGCACCTTGACCGACAGCACCGCGATCATCCCTTCGCGCATGTCGTCGCCCGACAGGTTCACCTTAGCCTGCTTGGCAATGCCGTTCTGCTCGATGTAGTTGGTCAGGGTCCGGGTCAGCGCCGCGCGGAAGCCCTGCAGGTGGGTGCCGCCGTCCTTCTGCGGGATGTTGTTGGTGAAGCAGAACATCGTCTCCTGGTAGGAGTCGGTCCACTGGATCGCCACGTCGACGGTGATGCCATTCTGTTCGCCCGACACCGCGATCACGTTGGGGTGCAGCGGGTTCTTGAGTTGGGCCAGGTGCTCGACGAAGGAAGCAATGCCGCCCTCGTACTGGAAGACGTCGCGCTTGCCCTCGCCACGCTCGTCCTGCAGCGTGATCTTGACCCCCGAGTTCAGGAAGGACAGCTCGCGCAGGCGCTTGGCCAGGATGTCGTAGTGGAACTCGACGTCGCTGAAGATCTCGACCGACGGCTTGAAGCGGAGCAGGGTGCCGCGCTTGGTGGTCGCCTCGACCTGCTTGAGCGGGTACAGCGGCTCGCCCAGCGAGTACTCCTGGCGGTGGTGGTAGCCGTCGCGCCAGACGTCCAGCCCCAGGTGCTCGGACAGGGCGTTGACCACGGACACACCGACACCATGCAGGCCGCCGGAGACCTTGTAGCTGTTGTCGTCGAACTTGCCGCCCGCGTGCAGGACGGTGAGGATGACTTCGGCGGCGGAAACGCCTTCTTCCTTGTGGATGTCCACCGGCATGCCGCGGCCATTGTCGAGCACCGATACCGAGCCGTCCTCGTGGATGGTGACGATGATGTTGTCGGCGTGCCCGGCCAACGCCTCGTCGACCGAGTTGTCGACCACCTCGAACACCATGTGGTGCAGGCCGGTGCCGTCGTGCACGTCGCCGATATACATGCCGGGACGCTTGCGCACCGCCTCGAGGCCGCGCAGGACCGTGATCTTGCTGGAGTCGTAGGCCTGCGATTGGGCGTTGCCCGACTCGGGGTCCTGGGGCGACGAAGGTTCGTGCTCGATCTGGGTCATGCGCAACGGGCTCCGACGACGTGGCGCGTCCGGCGGACGCCCCATGCCGAAAATCACTGGAATAAGTGGGTTCAAGTATAGCGGACGCGGCCACCCGAAGCCTGCGGCAGGCTGTCCGCCGGCTGATTCAGGCGGGCTCCGCGGGCGCGATCCGGCCATGTTCCACGTGGAACCGAGCGACACCGGACGAGCCGGACGCGAGCGCCGCAGGTACCGCGGTGCCGGTCACCAGTACCTGCGCGCCACTGGCTCCAAGCCGTTCAATGACGCGCGTCTGGTGCGAGTGGTCCAATTCCGAGGCCAAGTCGTCAAGGGCGATGACCGGCCATTCCCCGCACCAGGACGCCAGATGCTGGGCTTGGGCGAGCAGCGCCGACAGTGCCACGAGTTTCGCCTGGCCGCGGGACAGGGCTTCGCGACCGGGGAGGGCGGAAAAACCGAGGCGAAAGTCGGCGCGGTGGGGGCCGACCGAGGTAAAGCCGGCCTGCTGGTCGCGCACGCGGCTCAGCAGCAGCGCATCGGCCAACGGCACCTCGTGGCGGCGCCAGCCTGGCGCGTATTCCAGCGCGACATCCCCCAGTGAAGGGACAAGATCCCGCCCGATCTGACGGTATGCGGGCTCCAGCATCGCCAGGTAGCCCTCGCGGTGGCTCGACAGTTGCTCACCCGCGGTCGCCAGCTCGTGATCCCAGGCGTCCAGCTGCGCGGGGCCGCCGCGGGACTTCAGCAGGGCATTACGCTGCTTGAGGGCGCGCGAGTACCGGCGCCAGATCGGCATGAACTCATGTTCCACGTGGAACAGGCCCCAATCCAGATACCGACGTCGCGTGTCTGCCGAACCGCTCACCAGCGCATGGCTGCCCGGTTCGAAGGTCACAACGGCGAGCGCCGCGATCAGTTCGCCCAACTGGCTCACCTGCGCCCCGTCGATCCGCCCGCTCCAGTCCGCGCCGGAGTGGCGCAACCCTGCACGGCGGGTGACGCCACCCCCGACATGCAGCGCCCCGGACCCGACCTGCTGCCATTCGACGAATACCTCGAGGGCCGGCGCTCCGGTCCGGATCAGGCCATCGCGCACCCGTCCACGGAAGCTACGGCCATACGCCATGAGATGCAGCGCTTCAAGCACGGTGCTCTTGCCCGCGCCGTTGTCGCCGGTGACCACGTTGAGTCCCGGGCCCGGGCGCCAGCTCGCCTCTTCGAAGCGCCGGACGTTGCGAAGGTCGAGTCGGGTTACCCGCACACCGCCCCCTCTGTCGGGCTGCGCGTCCGCCACACAGCAGCACGCCCGGGCGGGCCGGGCGTGCATGTCGACTCAGTTTGTTCCACGTGGAACACCGTTCGCGTTAAAGCCGCAGCGGCATGACGACGTGGCGGCAGCGGTCGTTGGAAGCCTCGCGCACCAGCGCGGAGGAGTTCGCGTCGCGAAGGGCGAGGGTGACCTGCTCGTCCTTCAACGCGGTCAGCGCATCGAGCAGGTAGTTGACGTTGAAACCCACCGACAGGTCATCGACCCGGGTGTCGGCCTCGACCTCTTCCTGCGCCTCTTCCTGCTCAGGGTTGTGCGCACTGATCTTCAGCTGGCCCGGCGAAACCTCGATGCGGACGCCGCGGTACTTCTCGTTGGACAGGATCGCGGCGCGCTGCAGCGAGGCGCGCAGGACCTCGCGGTCGATCCGGACCTCCTTGTCGGCGCCGATCGGAATCACCGCCTCGTAATCGGGGAACCGGCCATCGATCAGCTTGCTGGTAAAGGTCACGTCGTCTCGCTTGACCCGGATGTGGCCTCGGCCCATTTCCAGCTCCAGCTCCCGCTCTCCACCTTCCAGCAGCCGCTGCAGCTCGGTCACGCCCTTGCGCGGCACGATGATCTGCCGCTTGGTCTGGGCGCTGCCCTCGTAGGCTGCCTCGCACAGGGCGAGGCGGTGGCCGTCGGTCGCCACGCAGCGCAGGCTGTCCTCGCGGAGGTCGAACAGCAGGCCATTGAGGTAGTAGCGCACATCCTGCTGGGCCATCGCGAATGCGGTTCGCTCGATCAGCTCCTTCAGCGTCGCTTCCGGCACGCGCACGCGCTCGGTGGCCTCGACCTCGTCGATCGACGGGAAGTCGTTGGCGGGGAGACTGGCCAGGGTGAAGCGCGAGCGCCCGGCCTGCACCGTCACCTTGTCGGCGCTCTGGCTGATCGAGATACGGCTGCCGTCGGGCAGGGCGCGGACGATGTCGAACAGCTTTCGCGCCGGGATCGTGGTTTCGCCGTCGGCGGCGTCCTCGACCGCGATGCGCGAGACCATCTCGACTTCCAGGTCGGTGCCGGTCAGCGACAACTGTCCGTCGCGCACCTGGACCAGCAGGTTGGCGAGCACGGGCAGGGTCTGTCGCCGTTCGACCACGTTGACGACCTGCGCCAACGGCTTGAGAAACACTTCGCGTTGCAGGCTGAAACGCATGCGGTCCTTCCCCTATGCCCAATACAAAAGAGTTGAATAAATCAAAAGCTTGGTGGTGATGGAGCGTCCGGAAATCCGGGAAAACACGCCTAACTCGTTGAACTTACGGCGTTTTGTAGCCCTTCAATCTCCGGGACAACTCCCCGCCGGAGCCGGGGACATGCTGTGGACAACTTTGCGGGCGTGCCGGCCGGGCCGGCTTGTCCACAACTTGTCCTCAGCCGGTGCACATCGTTCGCGCACCCGGTCGAACGCTACTCGCTGAGCTTTCGGATCAGCTTGTCCCAGTCCTCGCGCATCTTGCCGTCCGTCTCCATCAGGCTGCGGATCTGGCGGCAGGCATGCAGCACGGTGGTGTGGTCGCGGCCCGCGAACGCGTCGCCGATCTCGGGCAGGCTGTGCTCGGTCAGTTCCTTGGTCAGCGCCATCGCCATCTGGCGCGGACGGGCGAGCGAGCGGGTCCGCCGTTTCGACAACAAGTCCTTGATCTGCAACCCGTAGTAGTCTGCCACGGTCTTCTGGATGTTGGGGATCGAGATCGACTGCTGCTGCGAGCGCAGCAGGTCGCGCAGGGTCTCCTGGGCGAACTCGGTCGTGATCGCCCGGCCGGTGAAGTTGGCGCGGGCTGCCAGCGTGTTGAGCGCGCCCTCCAGGTCGCGCACGTTGGACCGCATCTTCTTGGCCAGCAGGTAGGCCACTTCCTCGGGGATCTGCGCGCCACGCTCGGCGGCCTTGGACAGGACGATCTGGGCGCGGGTCTCGAAGTCCGGCGGGTCGATCGCCACCGACAGGCCCCAGCCCAGCCGCGACTTCAACCGTGGCTCCAGCCCCTCGACCTCGCGCGGGAAACGGTCGCACGTGAGGATGATCTGCTGCTTGCCGTCGATCAGCGCGTTGAAGGTGTGGAAGAACTCCTCCTGGGTGCGGTCCTTGCCGGCGAAGAACTGGATGTCATCGATCAGCAGCGCGTCGACCTGCTGGAATTGTTTCTTGAACGCCGCCATGCCGTTGGTCTTGTCCTGCAGCGCCTTCATCAGTGCGGCCAGGAACTGCTCGCTGCGCAGGTACAGCACGCGCATCGACGGGTCGGCCGCGCGCATCGCGTTGCCGGCGGCGAACATCAGGTGGGTCTTGCCCAGACCGGTGCCGCCGTACAGCAGCAACGGGTTGTGGGCGCGGTCGCCGGGCTTGAGCGCGGCCTGCCAGGCGGCGGCGCGGCCGAGCTGGTTGCTCCGGCCCTCGACGAAGTTGTCGAACGTGTAGTGGCTGTCCAGGTTGCCCACGAACGGCTCGGAGGGCAGGGTGGCAGTGGGACGGGCCGGCGCGGCGGCCATCGGGGCGGCCGCGCGCGGCAGCGAGCCGACCTCCAGGCTGACATCGTCGTTGCCGGCGAAGTGACCGAGCAGCTCGCGGATCCGGTCCAGGTAGCGCTCGCGGACGTGTTCGACCACGAACGCGTTGGGCGCGTACAGCACCGTGGCGCCGTCGCGGCGGCTGGCCTGCAGGGGTTTGAGCCAGGTGTGGACGTCTTCGGCCGGGAACTCGGCTTCGAGGCGTTCAAGGCAGCGGGGCCAGGCGTCCATAGGGTGTGTAATGACCGTGGTGCGTGAAGACATGGACGGACCCCGCGCGCGGCCGGAGGGCCACGGCGCCGGGGCGAACAGGGCCGGCCAGACTAGCACCGGGCACCGCTGGCGAACAGGGAAAGGCCGGGCCGGCTTGACCGCACCACCGGGCGGCCGCTAGAATTTCCGGTTCCGCATAAACCCCAGAGCCGTACCATGGCCACCAAGCGCACCTATCAGCCCAGCAACCTCAAGCGCAAGCGCGACCACGGCTTCCGTGCCCGCATGGCGACCGCCGACGGCCGCAAGATCCTCGCGCGTCGCCGCGCCAAGGGCCGCAAGCGTCTCTGCGCCTGATCACCACGTTGCCGGTTCCGGGTATCCCGGGCCGCACGTAGTGTCGCGACGGCCGCCCATCGCCGCCGTCGCCTTCCAGATGACCACGAACCGCTTCCCGCGCACCGCGCGGGTTCGCGCGCGTTCCGACTTCGACCGCATATTCAAGCACGGCCGGCGCGTGGCGCTGCCCGTGCTTGCGTTGCATTGGCACCGGCCGTCACCGGATGAGGTCGTCGTGCCCGCCGCGCCCGAAACCGGGCCGCGGCTGGGCCTGGCGGTGTCGCGCAAGGTCGACCGCCGTGCGGTCGGCCGCAACCGGATCAAGCGGGTCCTGCGCGACAGCTTCCGCGAGCACCGCGGCCGCCTCGCCGGTGGCGACTACGTCGTCGT
>NZ_JBJXHK010000072.1:0-10027 GCF_046638635.1 Lysobacter zhanggongensis | reverse complement strand
GGTCGCGTGGCGGGCGCCGCACCTGCTGGTGCGCCGCTCGGCCGATGACGGCGCCGACACCGACGAGGGCATACCGTTCCCGACGCCGGCCGCTGCCGGCGACGCCTCCGCCGACCCCGACCAGATGCCCATGACCGACGCTGCCGCCCCCGTTATTGCCACGCCTACCGACACCGCCTCGACGCCGGGCGTCCCGATCGAACCCGGTATCTTCCGCGCCTATGACATCCGCGGCGTGGTCGGACGCGATCTCTCGCCGCAGGTGGCCGAGCTGATCGGCCAGGCGATCGGCTCGCTGATGCAGGACAAGGGGCTGCAGGACATCGTGGTAGGCCGCGACGGCCGCCTGTCGGGTCCGGAGATGGCCGGCGGCCTGATCACCGGCCTGCGCAAGGCCGGCCGCAACGTCGTCGACATCGGCCTCGCGCCGACGCCGCTGGTGTATTTCGGCGCCTACCAGCTGCAGGCCGGCTCGTGCGTGTCGGTCACCGGCAGCCACAACCCGCCGGACTACAACGGCTTCAAGATCGTGGTCGGCGGCGAGACGCTGTCCGGCGACGCGATCACCGACCTGTACGCCCGCATCGCCGACGGCCGCCTGCACACCGCGCCCGCGCCGGGCCGGCTGGAGACCCGCGAGATCGATGACGACTACGTCCAGCGGGTCGCCTCCGACATCCAGATCGACCGCCCGCTGAAGGTCGTGGTCGACGCCGGCAACGGCGTCGCCGGCGAACTCGGCCCGAAGGTACTGGAGGCCATCGGCGCCGAGGTCGTGCCGCTGTACTGCGACGTCGACGGCACCTTCCCCAACCACCACCCCGACCCGAGCGAGCCGCACAACCTGGCCGACCTGGTGAAGATGGTCGACCGGCTCGACGCCGACCTGGGCATCGCCTTCGACGGCGACGGCGACCGCCTCGGCGTAGTCACCCGCGACGGCCACAACATCTTCCCCGACCGTCTGCTGATGCTGTTCGCCGCCGACGTGCTGGAGCGCAACCCGGGCGCGCAGATCATCTTCGACGTGAAGTGCACCGGCCGCCTGCCGGGCTACATCCTGCGCCACGGCGGCAGCCCGCTGATGTGGAAGACCGGCCACTCGTTGATCAAGGCGAAGATGCGCGAGACCGGCGCCGAGCTGGCCGGCGAAATGAGTGGCCACTTCTTCTTCGGCGAGCGCTGGTACGGCTTCGACGACGGCATCTATTCCGCCGCGCGCCTGCTGGAGATCCTTGCCGCCCAGCCCGCCCGTCCGAGCGACGTCCTCGATGCGCTGCCCGACGGCATCGCCACCGCCGAGATCAAGGTCGATGCGCCGGACGGCAACCCGCACGCGTTCGTCGAGCGGTTCGTCACCGCCGCGCAGTTCCAGGACGCGCGACTGTCGACGATTGACGGCCTGCGGGTCGACTGGCCGGACGGCTGGGGACTGGTGCGCGCGTCCAACACCACGCCGGTGCTGGTGATGCGGTTCGACGCCGACAACAACGAGGCGATGGCGCGGATCAAGGCGACGTTCCGCGAGCAGTTGCTCGCGCTCCGCCCCGACTTCGACCTGCCGTTCTGATGTGCGCCGGCCGACCGGTTCCCGGTCGGCCCGGCCTCAGCCCTGGTCGCCGGGACCGGGCTTCTTGAGTTCGCGGTAGCGCTCGACCGCCGTCGCCAAGCCCTCGTCGGCGGCGATGCGGGCGTGCCGCTGCTCCAGCAGCAGCGCCTGCTGGCGGCGCAGGGCCTGGTGCTGGCGCTGGATATTGGCCACCAGCGGCTTGGCGACCGGCTTGCCGGCCAGTTCGGTTTCGCCGGCGCGTTGCAGCAACGTGACCAGGCTGCTGCGCAGCCCGTCAATGCTGAGCAGCGAGGTCTTGACCGCGGTTTCCAGCAGGCCGATGCGGTGGGCGTAGGCCTTGCGCAGGTCTTCCTCGCTGGCATACGANGCAGCCCGTCAATGCTGAGCAGCGAGGTCTTGACCGCGGTTTCCAGCAGGCCGATGCGGTGGGCGTAGGCCTTGCGCAGGTCTTCCTCGCTGGCATACGACTCGACCATCGCCAGCTCCCGCCGTTCGCGGGCGTCGGCGTCCGCGGCGGCCACGCGCGCCTGCTCGGCCTGTGCGTCCAGCTCGGCGCGCTCGGCGTCGGTGGGCGCCCGGTCCAGGTGCCGGGTAGCCATCCCGCTGGAACTGAATTCGGTGCGGGCGTTGTCGACCGCGGTGGCCGGCAGGGCGTCGCCACACACCTTGCGACCGCCCTCGTCCCAGCAGTAGATCTTCTTCTCGGCCGCCGGCTTGGTCTGGGCGAGCGCGGGCAGCGCCAGGACGGCAAGCGTGGCGAGCAGGGCGGGGGCAAGTCGGTTCATGTCGGCGGGACCGGGTGGCATTCCTGCATACACTCACGCAAGAGTCGGGCCAGCCGCGTGCAGGCGGCGTGTCCCCGGTTCAGGCGTCCGCGTCGCTGCCGTAGGCGTCGCGGTAGGCCAGCAACTGCCCGCGATAGGCCGCCAGGGCGGGGTTGTCGCCGGCCAACGCCAGCAGGTCGCCCAGTGACGCCACCGCGACGACCGGCAGCCCGTGTTCGGTTGCGACAGTTTGTGCCGCCGAACGTCGGCTCCGCGACGGGTCCACGGCTTCCTGCCGGTCCAGCGCGATCACGATGCCGACGACGGTACCGCCGGCGGCGCCGATGATCGACAGGGCCTCGCGGATCGCGGTGCCCGCGGTGATCACGTCGTCCACCACCAGCACCCGGCGCCCGGCCAGCGGCGCGCCGATCAGCTGGCCACCCTCGCCGTGGGCCTTGGCCTCCTTGCGGTTGAACGCCACCGGCAGGTCGCGGCCGCGGCGCGCGTACTCGCAGGCCAATGCGGTCGCCAGCGGGATGCCCTTGTAGGCCGGCCCGAACAGCAGGTCAAACTCCAGCCCGGCCGCGTCGATCGCATCGGCGTAACAGGCCGCCAGGCCCGCGAGGGCGGCACCGGAGTCGAAGCGGCCGGCGTTGAAGAAGTACGGGCTGGTGCGCCCGGACTTGAGCGTGAACTCGCCGAAACGCAGGGCGTCGGCGTCCAGAGCCAGCTTCAGGAATCGGGTGCGGGTGTCGTTCACGTCGTTCGACCGGGGCGGGAGGGTGCCGATGATACCGGCGGCGGTCCTGGCGGCCGCCGCGGCGGGTCGGCAGGCGGTCGGCTGGGCTATCCTGCGACGTCACGTCCCGACCCCCCGACCGGACCTGCATGCGCATCATCAGCTTCAACGCCAATGGCCTGCGATCGGCCGCCCGCAAGGGTTTCTTCGACTGGTTCCCGCAGCAGGACGCCGACATCCTGTGCGTGCAGGAGACCAAGGCGCAGGAACACCAGCTGGCCGGCCCCGAGTTCCTGGTCGACGGCTACCGCGCGTGGTTCCGCGACGCGACCACCAAGAAGGGCTACAGCGGCGTGGCCATCTACAGCCGCCACGAGCCCGACGAGGTCCGCACCGCACTGGGGCGGGAGTCCTTCGACGAGGAAGGCCGCTACATCGAGGCGCGGTTCGGCAACCTGAGCGTGGTGTCGTTCTACATCCCGTCGGGATCGTCGGGGGAGCTGCGGCAGGGCTTCAAGTTCGAGGTCATGGACTGGCTCGCGCCGCACCTGGACGAGTGGCTCGCCAGTGGCCGCGACTACGTGCTGTGCGGGGACTGGAACATCGTCCGCAGTGCGCTCGACATCAGGAACTGGAAGTCCAACCAGAAGAATTCCGGCTGCCTGCCGCCCGAGCGCGACTGGCTCAACCGGCTGTGCGGGGAGGGCGCCGACGGCAACCGCGCCTGTTGGGTCGACGCCTACCGCGCGCTGGAGCCGGAAGGGCAGGACTACACCTGGTGGAGCAACCGGGGCGCAGCGTATGCCAACAACGTCGGCTGGCGGATCGACTACCAGCTGGTGACGCCGCGGCTGGGTGAGCGCCTGCGGGGCTGGTCGGTGCTGCGCGAGCCGCGGTTCTCAGACCATGCGCCGTTCACCGTCGACTACGACCTGGAGCTGGGGCGTTGAGCGCCGATGCGGTGACCTACAAGGGCTGGCGGGGCATTCGCCGGGCATTCGGCACGCCTTCGGCGATCACGATGCTGATGCTGGGCTTTGGCTCGGGCCTGCCGTTCCTGTTGATCGCCTCGATGACGTTGTCGACGCGCCTGCGCGACGTCGGGCTGGACCTGGGCAGCATCGGCCTGATCAGCCTGGCGAGCTTCTTCTACCTGCTGAAGTTCCTGTGGGCGCCGCTGATCGATCGCTACGCGTTCCCGCTGACCGCATTCCTCGGCCGCCGGCGCTCGTGGCTGCTGGTGTCGCAGGTGGTGGTGGCGCTGGCGTTGGCGGCGCTCGCGCTGACCCGCCCGGGCGAGGACGTCACCGCGCTGGTGTTGTGGGTGCTGGTGGCCTCGTTCGCCGGCGCCACCCAGGACTCCGCGGTCGACGCCTACCGCATCGAGATCGCCCCCGCCGACGCCCAGGCCGCGCTGGCCGCCACTTACACGCTGGGCTACCGTTTCGGCCTGATTCTGTCGGGCGCCGGCGCGCTGTACCTGGCCGAGTTCCGCGGCTGGGAGGTCGCCTACCTGGCGATGGCCGCGTTGATGATCCTGCCGATCGCTACCACGCTGCTGGCGCGCGAACCGGTCGCACCCGAATCGACGGTGCTGCGCCGGATCGACTTCGTCGGGGCGTTCTGGCAGCCATTCGCCAGCTTCTTCAGCACCAATGGGCTGCTGCTCGGGCTGGCGTTGCTGGTGTTCGTGGGGCTGTTCAAGTTCCCCGACCAGGTCATCGGGGTGATGGCCGGGCCGTTCTACCTGGACTCGGGCTACAGCAAGGCCGACATCGCCACGGTGTCCAAGCTCTACGGCATCTGGATGGGCATCGCCGGTGCGTTCCTTGGCGGCGTTGCGGTTGCGGCCTATGGCGTGCGCGCGATGCTGTTCGTGGCGGCGATCGGGGTGGCGCTGTCCAACGTCGCGTTCGTGCTGATGGCGCAATTCCCTTCCGAGATCTGGGCGTTCTATGCCGCGATCAGCGCCGACAATCTGTTCCAGGGCTTCGCCGGGGTGGTGCTGATCGCCTTCATGTCGGCGCTGACCGACCGCAACTTCACCGCCACCCAGTACGCCCTGCTGGTGTCGCTGGCCAACCTGCCGGGCAAGTTCGTCGGCGGCGTGTCGGGCTACATCGTCGAGGCGACCTCCTACGTCACCTTCTTCGTGCTCAGCGCGCTGACCGTTGTGCCCACCCTGCTGCTGCTGGCATGGTTGTGGCGACGTGGAAACCTGTTCCAGCCCGGGCACCAGGCCCCACCAGAGTCAGCCGCGACGTAAGCGCGGCGGGACGTTGCCATGACCGAAACAGTGTTGATCGACATCGACCCATTGCTGCTCGAGCGCGTGCGCCGGGTGGCCACGGCGCATGGTTGGGGCCAGCAGCAGGCCCTCGTGCACCTGCTCGAGCACGGCCTGTTCGCCTGTGAGGCGGAGCTGGCCGCGCGCTTCAGCGACAACGATGCCCAGGCCCTGCAGGAAGCCATCGCCGCGCTCGAGCAGATCCAGGACGATCCGGGGTTCTCGTTGATCGGGCGGACTTCCGCCGACGCGCCATCGGACGCGCCGGTCGAACCGTCGCCCGCCACTCAGTCGAGCGGCGAACGACTGCCGGGGTAGATCGCCCCCAGCACGCGCGGCCCGCGCGCCCCGGTGACACCCGGCAGGTTGCCCGGTCGCCCGGCGAGGGTTTGGCGTGCCAGCCACGCGAACCCCATCGCCTCGACGAAGTCGGGGTCCAACCCGCAGGCGGCGGTCGATTCCACCACCACGCCCGGCAGGCGTTCGCCGATGGCCTGCAGCAGGGCGGCGTTGTGCACCCCCCCGCCACACACCAGCACGCGACGCGTACCCGGCTGCCGGGCCAGTAGCGCGTCGGCCACGGTGGCGGCGGTGAGTTGCATCAGCGTGGCCTGGACATCGGCCGGTGCTTCGGTGCCACCCAGCCGCGCGGTCAGCCAGTCGATGTGGAACTGCTCGCGGCCGGTGCTCTTGGGCGGCGCCAGCGCGAACCACGGTTCGTCCAGCAGGCGGGCGAGCAGGGCCGGGTCGACCGTGCCACTTGCCGCAAAGCGGCCGTCCTTGTCGTAGGGCTGCCCGAGCACGCGCTCGCACCAGGCGTCCATCAATGCATTGGCCGGCCCGGTGTCGAAGCCCGCCACGCCGGCGACGGTCCCGTCGCACGGCAGCAGGGTCAGGTTGGCGATCCCGCCCAGGTTGAGTACTGCGCGCGCTTCGTCCGCGGAGGCCAGCATCGCGGCGTGCAGGGCGGGCAGCAGCGGGGCCCCCTGGCCGCCCGCGGCGACGTCGCGACGGCGGAAGTCGGCGACGGTGGTGATGCCGCAGCGCTCGGCGATGACGTTTGCGTCGCCCAGCTGCAGGGTGAAGGGATGGTGGCCGTCGTACGCGGCGCCGGCCGGCCGGTGGCGCAGCGTCTGACCGTGCGACCCGATGGCGGCGATGTCCGCCGGGGCGGCGCCGGCCTCCTCGAGCAACTGCAGGGTGGCCGCCGCGAACGCCTCGCCAATCCGCACGTCGAGGTCGCCGAATTCGTCGAGTGACTGCAGCGCCGCCCCTTGGCCGAGCTCCACCAGCCGCGCTCGCAATTGTGGATCCCACGGGTAGGTCCGGCCGAGCTCCAGCCGGGCCGTGCCATCGGCGTCGAACCGGGTCAGTGCCGCGTCGATGCCGTCGGCACTGGTGCCGGAGATCAGGCCCACGAACGCCCCGGAACCCGCTCCAGGGGTCGCGCCGCTGTTCCGGAACGACGCGGGCCCGACCGGGTTCGCCCCGGCCGGGCCCGCGGTCGCACGTGCCATGGGTCTCAGGCCTTCTTGTCGGCCTTGGCCGGGGCCGGCTCGCTGGCCGGCTCCACCTTGGCGTACATGATGTCCTCGACCTGCTGGATGCGGGCCAGCGCCGGGCCGGTCTGGGCGCGGAAGGCGGCGAGCGCGGCGCCCTTGAGCGGTTCCGGCGGCGGCATCGTCACGGTCAGCGGATTGCGGTGCACGCCACCGATGCGGAATTCGTAATGAAGATGCGGGCCGGTGGCCAGGCCCGAGCTGCCGACGTAGCCGATCACGGTGCCCTGTTTGATGCTCTGGCCGGGCTTGTACTTGCCGAAGCGCGACATGTGCGCATACAGGGTGGTGTAGCCCTTGCCGTGGTCCAGCACGACGGTGCGGCCGTAACCACCCTTCCAACCGACGAAGGACACCCGCGCGTCGCCGGCGGCGTGGATCGGGGTGCCGGTGCCGGCGCCGTAGTCCACGCCCTGGTGCGCGCGCGTGCGGCCCAGCACCGGATGCTTGCGCGCCTTGCTGAAACCCGAGGTGATCCGCGCGTACGGGATCGGCATGCGGATGAAGGCCTTCTTCAGCGGCCGGCCGTCGGCGGTGTAGTAGCCGACCTTGCCTTCATGCTCGAAGCGGAAGCCCGAATAGGTCTTGCCACCGGTGGCGAAGGTCGCCGCGGCAATGTTGCCGGTGCCGATGCGCTCGCCCTCGCGCCAGATCTGCTCGTAGACGACGCTGAAGCGGTCGCCCTTCTGGGCGTCGGTGAAGTCGATGTCGTACTGGAAGATCTCGCCGGTCATCGTCGCGATCGCGCCCGGCGAAAGCCCGGCCTTGCGTGCGGCGGCGTACAGCGAGCTGCTGATCTCGCCCGAGGCGACCACCGTGCGGGTCTCGCTCGGACGCTTGATGACGTTCTCGACGATCGCGCCGGGCTTGATCGTCAGCTCGACGCGGTGGTCGTTATCGCGGTCGAACCGGAACGCGCGCAGCGGACCGTCCAACGGGAGGTCGAACGCCAGCTCGGTGCCGGGCCGCAGGCGGGTCAGCGCCTGGCGCGCGCCGGGCTGCTCGAGGATCCGGTACATGGTGGTGGCCGGCACGCCCATCTGCTGGAACAGCGCGCCGAGCGTCTGGCCCGGCTGCACCCGTACCACCTGCCAGCTGTCGCCTGGCGTGGCTTCCGATTGCGACACCGGCAGCGGCGGCAGCGTGAGCGCCATCGACTGGCGGGTTCCCTGCAGCCCCTGCACCGGGGTCACGTCGAAGCCCGGGACGATCGACGCGACCAGCATGCCGAGCGTGGCGAACAGGCTCGCCTGGACCCACTGGCGGCGTGACCAGCGGCCGTTGAATCCATTGGAGAGGTGGCGTGCCAGCACCGGTCGGTGCAGGGCGGCTTCGCGCAGGTTCTTCAGGCGTTGACGCCGTTCTGTACCGGTTTGCGGTGCTGTCATCGATGTCTCCCGCGCGCAGGACTGTGAAGGCGGCGTAGCGGCGTTACGATAGGGACGCGAGGAGTATGCGTCAAACCCTTGAGCTGAATGGGTTTTTCAACTCCGTCAATGTTTGGTGCCAGTCATCCGATGTTTATGATCGTGGTCACGCCGTGATCATGACCCACACCCCGAGTACGCCCCCTTGGCCGACCCCGTTTCCGACCCGATTTCCGCTTCGACCCACCCGGCTGGCCCGGCCGAACCCGTGAGTCCCGCCGTCCAGGACGCGCTGGACCGGATCGGCCGCGGCGCCGACGAGATCCTCAAGCCCGAAGAGCTGGCCGCGCGCCTGCAGTCCGGCCGGCCGCTGCGCATCAAGGCCGGCTTCGATCCGACCGCGCCCGACCTGCACCTGGGCCACACCGTGCTGCTCAACAAGCTGCGCCAGTTCCAGGACCTCGGTCACCAGGTCATCTTCCTGATCGGCGACTTCACTGGAATGATCGGTGATCCGACCGGCAAGAACGCCACGCGCAAGCCGCTGACCCGCGAGGACGTGCTCGCCAACGCCAAGACCTATGCCGACCAGGTGTTCAAGGTGCTCGACCGCGATCGCACCGAGGTCCGTTTCAATTCTGAGTGGTTCTCCGCGATGGGTGCGGCCGACATGGTCCGGCTCGCGGCCCAGCACACCGTCGCGCGGATGCTGGAGCGCGATGACTTCGCCAAGCGCTACGCCGCCCGGCAGCCGATCGCGATCCACGAGTTCCTGTATCCGCTGGTCCAGGGCTACGACTCGGTCGCGCTCGAAGCCGACGTCGAGCTGGGCGGCACCGACCAGAAGTTCAACCTGCTGATGGGCCGCGGCCTGCAGGAGGCGCACGGCCAGCCGCCACAGGTGGTGCTGACGATGCCGCTGCTGGAGGGGCTCGACGGCGTCCAGAAGATGAGCAAGTCGCTGGGCAACTACATCGGCATCGACGAGCCGGCGATCGACATCGTCACCAAGACGATGAAGATCGACGACGTGCTGATGTGGCGGTGGATCGACCTGCTGAGCTTCGAGATATCGATCGCCGAAGCGGCGACCCTGCGGCAGAGGATCGACGCCGGCTCGCTCAACCCGCGCGACGTCAAGCTGCGCCTCGCCCGCGAGCTGGCCGCGCGTTTCCACGGCGCCGAGGCGGCGGATCTGGCGGTAGCGGGCTGGAACGCGGCCGTGCGCGGTCAGGGCGACACCAGCCAGTTGCCGCTCAATGACGTGGCCGTGCCCGCCGAAGGCCTGCGGGTGGCCGCGCTGCTGACCGCCGCCGGCCTGACGCCGAGCAACTCGGAGGCCAATCGCAAGCTCAAGGAGCGCGCGGTACGCATTGATGGCGAGGTGGTCGAGGACGCGCAGCGCGTGCTGCAGCCGGGCTTCGAGGGTGTGCTCGCCGTCGGCAAGCGCACGTTCGCGCGGGTGCGCCTCATCGCCGGCTGAACGTTTGCGGGTGGCTTCGGAAATTTTTCACCAAGCCCCTTCCCGAACGTGGAAGTGATGTGCATAATGCGCGGCCCACCACGGCGGGGCTGGCCTTCGGGGCAGCTGAACGGGGTGGGGACGGCAAGACGAAGTGGTTCACGAGGTGTTGACGGCCACGAAATCTGCTGTAAGATGTGCGGCTCACTCGGGCACTTTGGTGACGAGTCGGAACGCGGCGCTGAGGCCGGTTCCAAGGATCTTTGACAGTGTGCG
>NZ_JBJXHK010000071.1:0-10147 GCF_046638635.1 Lysobacter zhanggongensis | reverse complement strand
CGCGGCCGGGCCCCGCGCCAGAGGCGGGCGAACACGCGCGCGTCGCGGTGGTCGACCCGGCCGCGGCCGGAGAACAGGGTCATCTCGGCCAGTCGCGCCAGGGTCTTCTGGGCGTCGGCGCCTAGCGCCAGGCCCAGGCACAAGCCGTGCCGGTCGGTCTGGATCTCCGGGCGGGAGTCCCGCTCGAAGGCGATCCAGTCACCGCGCTTCAGGTGGAACCGGCCCTCGCGGGAGTCCACCCAGGAGCTGCCGCGCAGCTGCACCCAAATGCTGAACTGGTGCGGCGACGCCTGCGCGCTGCCCAGCCGGGAGACGCCGATACAACGCGTCTGGTGTTCGTGGTCGGTATTGTCGAGCTGCAGCAGCTGGCCGCGATCGGCCCAGAGGATCTTGTCCATTACCCACACCCATTGCCAGGAGTTGGTGAATGGATGTGCCGGATCCGGCGGCTTGCATCAGGAAAGATCGCGGAGACTTGCACGAAATCGCCACGAAAGCCGTGGCGAAAGAATTACGAAGGGAGTTTTCCCAATCCCATCAATTACTTGACGACGCCGGGCCACATCGTTTCGGGCGGCGATTCGTAGCTGGCGAAGCCGATGTCGCCGATGTCGTACTCCACCATCGTGACGTAGATCTCATTGGTGCGCGGGTTGATGCTCATGCCGTAGGTGGCCGCACGCATCGTCGTGTCGAGGCAGCGCGAGCGGCCGCCGGCGTCGGTCGCGCCGCGATATTCGAGCAGGGCGGCGCAGTGGGAGCGTCGTGCAATGCCGAGCACGCTGCCGTCGGGAGCAACCGCCCAGGCGCGGTAGTTGGTGACGGTCGGGAACTCCGGGTCCAGCTGGCGGACGCTGGCCGGCGTCAGAGCGAGGTCGGCCTCCCACAGGCCCGGCTCACCCGGGCGGGTGAATACCACCCGCCCGCGCGCTGCATCGACCTGCACCCGTGATACCAGCGGCAACGTGGCATCGCGTGTCCACTGGCCGGCGTCGTCCCGGACGAACGCCTCCAGTCCGGTCCGGCCTTGCTGGTCAGCCGCGACCAGCAGTATCCGGCCCTGTCCGGCGGCGGTATCGGGGGCATGCAGCACCTGCACCGGATCCGCTACCGGCAATGACAGGCGGGTGATGCGGCCACTGGCCGGCGTGATCTCGTAGACCCCGTGGCCGCGGTCTTCGCCCGTGGTGGCGCGCCCCACCAGCAGCAGGCGCTCGCTGTCGGGTGACCAGGACGGCAGGTGCCGCGATCCCGGCTCGACCCCGTCCAGCAGCACCGGTGCAGACCCGCTCCGCTCCAGGTCCCCAAGCCAGAGGCGGTACCGGCCGGAGCGGTCCGAGGCGAACGCCAGCCGGCGGCCATCCGGGGAAAGCGCGGCCAGGCGGTCGCGCCCCGAGGACGTGTACAGCCGTTCGGAACCGTCGCTGGTGCCCGGGCCCGAGCCGTCGAACCGGTACAGCCCGAAGCGGGTCGCGCGGTGGACGAAGGCGATCGCCGGGACCTTGGCGGCGACGGCCGGGTCCTGGGCGTCGGCGATGCCGAGGTCGGTCCGCACGCCCGTCTCGAGGTCCAGCCGGAACAGGCGCGAGCCGGCCTCGTCGTTGTTCTCGGCGTAGATCAGCGCGCGACCACTGGGTGCCCAGTCCCAGCCCAGGATCTGGGTGTTGAGCCAGGTGAGCCGCTCGGCGACGCCGCCGGTGGCCGGGATGCGCCAGAAGTCGCCGACCGGCGTGTTGCGCACGAACACGATCCAGCGGCCGTCAGGCGAGTAATGGGGCGCGAAATCGTGGTTCTGCGGTGTCGCGTCGTACTCGATGTCGCGCGGCTCGCCACTTTCCAGGTCCAGCACGAACAGCCCGGGGCGGTCGTGGAACACGCCGTGACCGCCGAACACCAGGCCGCGCCCGTCGGGGGTCCAGTCGAAGGTGGGCACGTGGCGTTCGTCGCAGCGCCCCACCACCCGTTCGCCGCCGCCACCGGCGAGCACCACGAGCACCTGGCAGCTCTGCTCGGGCACCACGCGCAGGAACGCGATCGTGCGCCCGTCGGGCGACCAGGCTGGGGAGAAGTCGTCGGCCCCTCCGGTGGGACGGGTCAGCTGGCGCGGCGCGGTCGGCGCGGTCGTCTGGATCATGATCGCGACGTTGCGCTGGCCGTCCGGCACCGCCACGTAGGCCACCATCGAACCGTCGGGGTTCAGGCTCGGCCCAAGCTCGAAGCCCGGCGAGGAGGTGATCAGGCGCGTGTCGATCGACAGCGGATCCTCGGCCGCTTTGCTGTTCGAGGACGTCGGCTCGGGCGACGGCANATCATGATCGCGACGTTGCGCTGGCCGTCCGGCACCGCCACGTAGGCCACCATCGAACCGTCGGGGTTCAGGCTCGGCCCAAGCTCGAAGCCCGGCGAGGAGGTGATCAGGCGCGTGTCGATCGACAGCGGATCCTCGGCCGCTTTGCTGTTCGAGGACGTCGGCTCGGGCGACGGCACCGGGCGGTACCACCAGACCAGGAAGACCGCGAGCAGCAGCGCGACGGCCACCGCCGCGGCGATGGTGCCCCAGCCGCCGCGGATGCCGTCGCCACGCCCGCTGGCGGGCGATGCCACGGGCGTTGGGGCGGCTCCAGTTGCCGGCGCCGGCGCGGCCGTGGGCACCGCCTCCATGGGCCCTGCCCCGGCGACTTGCCGTCCACCTGCAGCGCTCGCGTCGACAGCCGGCATCCCGGCGCCACCATGGTCCTGGTGCGGCAGCCATTCGACCGGCGCCAACAGGCGGTAGCCGCTCTTGGCGATCGTCTCGATATAGGGCTGGCCACCGGCATCGCGGGCAGGCTCGAAGGCCTTGCGCAACTGGGTGATTGCCTGGGTGACGACGTCGTTGGTCGGCAGCGTGTCGGGCCACACGGCCGCCAGCAACGCATCACGGCCGACCACGCGCCCGGCATTGTCGACCAGCGCGAGTAGCACCCCCATCGACTTGGGGGTGATGCGCCGCGGCCGTCGCGCGCCGGGCGCGTGCACCTCGCGCAGCGGCACGTCGACGACGCAATCGCCGATTCGCAGTCGATCCGATGGCAGGGGCAGGGGGGTCGGCATGAAGCCGGCAATTATCACGGTCCCGTCATGAACTGCCCATGTGCCAATGGACGTGCCCGCGAAGTGCCCCCCGGGTCACGCCTTGCGGTAAACCTCCGCACCGGCCGCGCGGAACTCCGCCGCCTTCTCCGCCATGCCCTCGACCAACGCCGCCTGCTCGTCGAGCCCGTTCTCGGCCGCGTAGTCGCGTACGTCCTGGGTGATGCGCATTGAGCAGAAGTGCGGGCCGCACATCGAACAGAAGTGCGCCGACTTGTGGGCGTCCTTCGGCAGGGTCTCGTCGTGGTATTCCATTGCCCGCTCGGGATCGAGGCCGAGGTTGAACTGGTCCTCCCAGCGGAACTCGAACCGGGCCTTGCTGAGCGCGTTGTCGCGGGCCTGCGCGCCCGGATGGCCCTTGGCCAGGTCGGCCGCGTGGGCGGCGATCCGGTACGCCATCAGGCCCTCGCGCACGTCGTGCTTGTTCGGCAGGCCGAGATGCTCCTTGGGCGTCACGTAGCAGAGCATCGCGCAGCCGTACCAGCCGATCATCGCCGCGCCGATCGCGCTGGTGATGTGGTCGTAGCCGGGGGCGATGTCGGTGGTCAGCGGGCCAAGGGTGTAGAACGGTGCCTCGCCGCACACCTCCAGTTGCTTGTCCATGTTCTCCTTGATCAGCTGCATCGGCACGTGGCCGGGGCCCTCGATCATGGTCTGGATGTCATGCTTCCAGGCAATTTTGGTCAGCTCGCCAAGGGTTTCGAGCTCGCCGAACTGGGCGGCGTCGTTGGCATCGGCGATGCTGCCCGGGCGCAGGCCGTCGCCAAGGCTGAAGGCCACGTCGTAGGCCTTCATGATTTCGCATATGTCCTCGAAGTGCTCGTAGAGGAAGCTCTCGCGGTGGTGCGCCAGGCACCACTTGGCCATGATCGAACCGCCGCGACTGACGATGCCGGTGACGCGCTTGGCGGTCAGCGGCACGTAGCGCAGCAGCACGCCGGCGTGGATCGTGAAGTAGTCCACGCCCTGCTCCGCCTGCTCGATGAGCGTGTCGCGGAAGATCTCCCAGGTCAGCTCCTCGGCACGGCCGTCGACCTTCTCCAGCGCCTGGTAGATCGGCACCGTGCCGATCGGGACCGGCGAGTTGCGGATGATCCACTCGCGCGTCTCGTGGATGTGCTTGCCGGTCGACAGGTCCATCACCGTGTCGGCGCCCCAGCGGATCGACCACACCAGCTTCTCGACCTCCTCGGCGATGCCCGACGACACCGCGCTGTTGCCGATGTTGGCGTTGACCTTGGTGAGGAAGTTGCGGCCGATGATCATCGGCTCGCTTTCGGGGTGGTTGATGTTGTTGGGGATGATCGCGCGGCCGCGGGCGACCTCGTCACGGACGAACTCCGGGGTGATGAGCTTCGGGATGCTTGCGCCGAAGGATTCGCCCGGGTGCTGGCGCAGCAGGTGCGCCTCACGGATCGCGTCGATGCGCTGGTTCTCGCGGATCGCGATGAACTCCATCTCCGGCGTGACGATGCCGCGGCGCGCGTAATGCATCTGGGTCACGTTGGTACCGGCCAGCGCGCGGCGCGGCAGTGGACGATTGCCGAAACGGACCGCGTCCAGCCGTGCGTCGTGCTCCCGCTGGCGTCCGAACTCCGACGACAGGCCGGGCAGCGCCTCGGTGTCGCCACGCTCCTGGATCCAGCCGGCGCGCGGCGGCGACAGCCCGCGGGCCAGGTCGATCCGCGCGTTGGCATCGGTGTAGGCGCCGGAGGTGTCGTAGACCGCGAGCGCGGCGTTCTCCTCGCCGCCGAAGATGGTCGGCGTGCGCGCCAGTTCGATCTCGCGCATCGGTACGCGCAGGTCGGCGCGCGAGCCGGTGACGAAGATCTTGTGCGAGCCCGGGATCGGGCGCACGACGTCGGCCGACAGTTGCTCGGCCTGTTGCTGCAGCGGAGAGGGAATGGCATTCATGGCGTTCGTCCTGTGGCGGCGTGGACGAAGCGGCGGCGCACGGCCACGGCGGGGCCGGGACCGGCGAAGCTCCCTACGGCGGCTGGGGTCGACGGCATCGCCGACCTTGCCCGCATCAGGTTCGAAGGGTCTGTCTCAACCGGGCTGGTGTGCCCGGTACCCCCGCTTCAGCGCGCATTTGACCATGCGTTCCGCCGCACGGCCAGTTGCGGCCGATAATGGGCGGACGGCCGCACGGTGCGGCTCCTGGGGAGGCGCGGTGGCGGGCTTGATCGGCGGGGAGCGCAACCGGGCCACGGCGACGGCCTTCGCGCCGGCCGGCATCGGCAACATCGGGGTAGGCTTCGACCTGCTCGGCCACACCATCCGCGGCCCCGGCGACCGCGCGACGGTCCGTCGCATCGACGCGCCCTGCGTGCGCATTGCCGCGATCGAGGGCGACGCCAAGGGTGCCGGCCTCTTGCCGACCGCGGCCGAACTCAACACCGCCGGGCGCGCGCTCATCGAACTGCGTGAACGCCACCGGGTCGGCCACGGCTTCGAACTGGTCCTGCACAAGGGCATCGCGCTGGGTTCTGGCCTGGGCGGGTCGGCGGCGTCGTGCGTTGCTGCGCTGGTCGCGGCCAATGCACTGCTCGACCAGCCCCTCTCGCGTGACCAGCTGTATCCGCTCGCGCTGGTGGGTGAAGCCGTTGCGAGCGGCAGCCCGGCCGGCGACAACGTCGGGCCGATGCTGTTCGGCGGGATCGTATTGGCCACCGCCGAGCGCGTGGTGCGCTTGCCGGCGCCGGCGCTGTATTGCGCGGCGGTCCATCCCGACCACGTGGTCGAGACCCGGTTCGCCCGCGACGCGCTGGCGGCGCCGTACGCGATCGGCGAGTTCGTCCGGCAGAGTGAATGCCTGGCGCTGTTCCTCGCCGGCCTGTACCGCGGCGATCACGCGCTGGTCGCGGCGGGGCTGCGCGACGTGCTGGTCGAGCCGCGCCGCGCGCACCTGATCCCCGGCTTCGCCGCCGTCAAGCAGGCGGCGCTGGCCCACGGCGCGCTGGGTGCGAGCATCTCCGGGGCGGGCCCGAGCGTGTTCGGCTGGTTTGTCGACGTCGCCACCGCGAATTCCGGCGCGGCGGCGATGCAGGCCGCGTTCGCCGATGCCGGCCTCGCCAGCCGGGCGTGGGTGTCGCCGGTGGACGGGCCCCGCGCGGAACTGGTGCCTGCTGGCAGTGCCCCGTGATTGCGGGTAGCGTCCGGGCATGGACAAAACCCTGAACGCGCCCCGCGCCCTGCTCGCCGCGACACTTGCCGTCGCCCTCTCCGCCTGTTCGCCGAATCCGGCCGCTCCGGACCCCGCCGGCAGCACCGCCAGCGCCGATGCCTCCCCGGACGCCCCGGCGGCGACCGCCCAGGACGCCTTCCTCGACCGGCTGGGCGCCCTGTGTGGCCAGGCCTTCGCCGGCACCATCGCGGCCAATGAACCGCCGAGCACCACCCCGGACGCGTTCGAGGGCAAGCCGCTCGTGATGCACGTGCGCGAATGCAGCGACGCGGAGATCCGCATCCCCTTCCACGTCGGCGACGACCGGTCGCGCACCTGGGTGGTCACCCGCACCGACGACGGCTTGCGGCTGAAACACGACCATCGCCACGAGGACGGCAGCGACGACGCCGTCACGATGTACGGCGGTGACACGGCCGACACCGGCAGCGCCGGCCGCCAGGAGTTCCCGGTGGACGGGTTCTCGCGCGAAATGTTCAGCCGTGAGGGCATGGAGGTGTCCAACGCCAACGTCTGGGCGATCGAGGTCGAGCCCGGGGAGCAGTTCGTGTACGAACTGGCCCGGCCGGGCAGCCCGCGCCTGTTCCGCGTCGCGTTCGACCTGACCCGGCCGGTGACCCTGCCGCCCGCGCCCTGGGGCGCCGACAGCGCGCCCGCCCCGGCCGCCGACTGAGCCCACCGGCAGCGGCCAGACCGGGTAACGGCACGCGGGCGCGACATCGAAGACAATAGCGATTCTCATTCAGACCCGGGAATGCCCATGCGTCCGTTGCTGCTGTCCTCCGCCGTGCTGGTCTCCCTCGCCGCCTGCTCCAGCCAGGAACCCGCCACGCCGACCGACGCGTCGGCCCCCGACGCCGCTGCCGCTGCCCCGGCCGAGCTGGTCGTCTACACCTCGCGCAACGAGCAGCTGGTCAAGCCGCTGTTCGACCGCTACACCGAAGAGACCGGCGTCAAGGTCACCTACCTCACCGACAAGGCGCCGCCGCTGATGGAGCGCCTGAAAGCCGAGGGCAGCCGCACCCCGGCCGACGTGTTCATCACCGTCGACGCCGGCAACCTCTGGCAGGCGGCCAACCTGGACCTGCTGCAGCCGATCGAGTCGCCGGTGCTGGAGGCCAACATCCCCGACAACCTGCAGGACCCGGACAACCGCTGGTTCGGCCTGTCGGTGCGCGCCCGCACGATCATCCACAACCCCGCGCGCGCACCGGCCGACACGCTCTCGACCTACGAGGCCCTGGCCGGGCCGGAATGGAAGGGCCGGCTGTGCCTGCGCACCAGCGGCGCCGTCTACAACCAGAGCCTGGTGGCCACCA
The DNA here is from genome assembly GCF_046638635.1 of Lysobacter zhanggongensis. NCBI lineage: Bacteria > Pseudomonadati > Pseudomonadota > Gammaproteobacteria > Lysobacterales > Lysobacteraceae > Lysobacter > Lysobacter zhanggongensis. Next base: position 2,509 of record NZ_JBJXHK010000071.1, on the reverse strand, counting down.
TGATGGCCACCCTCGGCGCGGAAGAGACCGAGCGCGTGGTCCGCGGCTGGGTCGACAACCTCGCGACCGCGCCGATGGCCAACGACAACGCGGTGATCGAGGCGATTGCCGCGGGCCGCTGCGACGTGGGCATCACCAACACCTATTACCTGGGCCGGGCGTTGAAGCAGGATGCGGAACTGCCGGTCACGGTGTTCTGGCCGAACCAGGCCGACGGCGGGCGCGGCGTGCACGTCAACGTGTCCGGCGCGGGCGTGGTCAAGCATTCCGACCAGCCCGAGGCCGCGCAGGCGTTCATCGAGTGGCTGTCGGGCGGCACCGCGCAGGAGCTGTTCGCCGGTGAAAACCTGGAGTACCCGGCCAACCCCGGGATCCCGATGGCCGACCTGATCAAGGGCTGGGGCGAGTACCGCGCTGATCTGATCAACGTCTCCCAGGCCGGCGCGATGCAGGCCGAGGCGGTCAAGCTGATGGACCGTGCCGGCTACCGCTGAGACCACGCCGCATCCCCGCCGGTGGAACGTGCACGCCGGCAGGCAGTGGCCCGGCGCCTGGACGTGGCTGGCGGTCGCTCTGACGCTACCGGCGCTGGTGCCGCTTGTGGCGACATTGGCCGCCCTGCTCCGCCCCGACCCGGCCACCCTGGGCCACCTGTGGCAGTACGTGCTGCCGCAGGTGGCCGGCAATACCTTCTGGCTTCTGCTCGGCGTGGGCGCAGGCACGGCCGTGCTGGGCACGGCGCTGGCGGCGCTGGTCGCGCTGTGTGAGTTCCCCGGGCGACGGGTGTTCGCCTGGCTGCTGGTGCTGCCACTGGCGTTGCCCGGCTACGTGCTCGCGGTCGCTTTCATCGGCCTGTTCGACTACAGCGCACCGCTGGCGGGATGGGTGCGCGACAGCGTCGGCTGGGAGCTGCCCGAGATCCGTTCGCGCGGCGGCCTGGTCGCGGTGATGACGCTGGCGCTGTACCCGTATGTCTACCTGGTCGCCCGCGAGGCTTTCGCCACCCAGGGAGCGCGCGCGCTCGAGGCCGCGCGTGCGCTGGGCATGGGTCCGTGGCGTGCGTTCCGGCAGGCAAGCCTGCCGCTGGCGCGGCCGTGGATCGCCGGCGGCACGTTGCTGGTGCTGATGGAAACGTTGGCCGATTTCGGTGCGGTCTCCGCCTTCAACTACGACACCTTCACCACCGCGATCTACAAGGCGTGGTTCGCGCTGTTTTCCACCGACACCGCGCTGCAGATCGCCGCGGTCATGCTGCTGGTCGTGCTGGCGCTGGTCGGGCTGGAAGCCGTGTCGCGCCGCCGCCAGTCGTTCGCCTCGGTCGGCCATCCCGGTGCGACCCGGTTGCCGCTGGGCAAACGCGGCTGGTGGGCGAGCGCGCTGTGTGCGCTGGTGGTCGGCGTTGCGCTGCTGTTGCCGCTGGCGCAGCTCGCATGGGACGGCGCCCGGCACTTCGCCGACCTCGACGCACGCTACCTCGCCAGCATCCGCAATGCGCTGTCGCTGGCCGCCATGGCGGCGGTGCTGACCACGGTCGCCGCCTTCGTCATTGCTCTGGCCGCGCGCGAGCAGCCGGGACTGTTGACCGGCACGGTCACCCGCATCACCACCCTGGGTTACGGGTTGCCGGGCGCGCTGCTCGCGATCGGGCTGTACGTGCCGGTCGCGATGTTCTCGACCTGGCTGTTCGAGCGCCACGGGTGGGAGCTGGTGCTGGAAGGGGGACTGGTGCTGTTGCTGGTGGCCTACGGCATCCGCTTCCTGGCCGTGGCGCATGCGCCGGTGGCCGGTGGCCTGCTGCGGATCCGGCCCAGCCTGCTGGAGGCCAGCCGCGTGCTCGGCGTGACCGGCACACGCCAGCTGCGGCTGGTCCACTGGCCGCTGCTGCGCGGCAGTTTCGCCACCGCCGCGCTGCTGGTGTTCGTCGACACGATGAAGGAAATGCCGATCACCCTGATGATGCGTCCGTTCGGCTGGGACACGCTGGCCACGCGGGTGTTCGAGATGACCAACGAAGGCGAGTACGCACGCGCCGCCCTGCCCTCGCTGGCCATTGCACTGGTCGGCCTGGTTCCGGTGATCGCGCTGACACGACGGAGACGCGATGCGACTTGAGATTGACAACGCGACGGTCGGCTACGGCGGCCGGGTGGTACTGGCCGATGCCAGCCTGACACTGGAGGACGGCGAGATCGGTTGCCTGCTCGGTCCGTCCGGCGCCGGCAAGACCACCCTGCTGCGGGCGGTCGCAGGCTTCGAGCGGTTGATGGGCGGTCGCATCCGCGCCGACGGCGAACTGCTGGTCGGTGACGGCGTGCACCTGCCACCGGAACAGCGCCGCCTCGGCATGGTGTTCCAGGACCACGCGCTGCTGCCGCACCTGAGCGTGCTCGACAACGTCCGCTTCGGCCTGTTCCGCTGGCCGCGGGCCAGGGCGCTGGCGCGTGCGCGCGAAGTGCTGGAGCTGGTCGGCCTGGTCGACGCCGCCGACCGCCAGCCGCACCGGCTCTCC
>NZ_JBJXHK010000070.1:0-10766 GCF_046638635.1 Lysobacter zhanggongensis | reverse complement strand
GGCTACCGCGGCGGTGATCGCAGCGAGCGCCCGGCACGCCCGGCGGCCCGGCAGGAAGCGCCGCGGCGCGAGGCGCCGCCGGCCAAGTCGAATGACTTCGGCGACGACTTCGCGGATGACGATATTCCGTTCTGAGCTCGAGCGACGGCTTGCACCGCGTCGTTCCAGTGGCTGCCCGTGTCGGGTTTAAGGGGAACGGCATGCCTATCTGGTTGGTAACCGGCGGGGCCGGGTTTATCGGCGGCAATTTCGTCCTTGATGCAGTCCGTCGTGGCAACAAGGTGGTCAATCTCGATGCGCTGACCTACGCGGGCAACCTCGACACGCTCGCCTCGCTGGCGGACCACCCGCGCCACGTCTTTGTCGAAGGCGACATCGGTGACGCCGACCTGGTCAAGCGCCTGCTGGATGAGCACCGGCCTGAAGCCGTCATCAACTTCGCCGCCGAGAGCCACGTCGACCGTTCGATCGATGGCCCCGGGGGGTTCGTCCAGACGAACGTGGTCGGCACGTTGAGCCTGCTGGAAAGCACCCGTGACTACTGGAAGGCGCTCGACGCAACGGCGCGCGATGCATTCCGGTTCCTCCACGTTTCCACCGACGAGGTCTACGGGACGCTCGGCGATACCGGCCGGTTCACCGAGACCACGCCCTACGCGCCCAACTCCCCGTATTCGGCATCCAAGGCGGCCTCCGACCACCTGGTCCGGGCGTTCCACCACACCTACGGGTTGCCGGTACTCACCACCAACTGCTCCAACAACTACGGCCCCTACCAGTTTCCGGAGAAGCTCATCCCGCTGGTCATCGCCAAGGCGTTGGCCGGCGAGCCGCTGCCGGTCTATGGCGACGGGTTGAACGTCCGGGACTGGTTGTACGTGGGCGACCATTGCGACGCGATCCGCACGGTGCTCGAGCGCGGCCGGGTGGGCGAGACCTACAACGTCGGTGGTGACGCCGAGCGCACCAACATTACCGTCGTCCGCACCATCTGCGCATTGCTCGACGCACGGCGTCCGCTGGCCGACGGCCGCGCCCGTGAATCGCTGATCACCTACGTCAAGGACCGACCCGGCCACGATCGCCGCTATGCGATCGACGCGGACAAGCTCAAGGGGGAGCTGGGCTGGGCGCCGACCGTGACCTTCGACGAAGGCATGGCCCGCACGGTCGACTGGTACCTCGACAACGCGCCGTGGGTGCAACGGGTGCTGGATGGCAGCTACCGCCTCGAGCGCATCGGCCAGGCCTGAGGGAGATCGCATGAATCGCAAGGGCATCATCCTGGCCGGCGGCTCCGGCACCCGGCTGTATCCGATCACGCAGGCGATCAGCAAGCAGCTGCTGCCGATCTACGACAAGCCGATGATTTATTACCCGCTCAGCGTGCTGATGCTGGCGGGGATCCGCGAAGTGCTGATCATCAACACCCCGCACGAGCAGGCGCTCTTCCAGAACCTGCTGGGTGACGGTTCGCAGTGGGGCATGAAGATCGAGTACGCCGTGCAGCCGAGCCCCGACGGGCTTGCGCAGGCGTTCCTGATCGGCCGGGAGTTCTTGGACGGGCAGCCCAGCTGCCTCGTGCTGGGCGACAACATCTTCCATGGCCCGGGGCTGACCGCGATGCTCGCGCGGGCCGGCCAGCGTGAAACCGGCGCCACCGTGTTCGGTTACTGGGTGAGCGACCCGGAGCGTTACGGTGTAGCCGAATTCGATGGTGACGGCCGGGTGGTGGGGTTGGAAGAGAAGCCTCCGAAGCCGCGGTCCAATTACGCGGTGACCGGCCTGTACTTCTACGATGACCGTGCCAGCGAGTTCGCGTCGCGTCTCAAGCCGTCGCACCGCGGCGAGCTGGAAATCACCGACCTCAACAAGTGCTACCTCGATGAAGGTTCGCTGCACCTGGAGCGCCTGGGACGCGGCTATGCGTGGCTCGACACCGGCACCCACCAGTCGCTGCTCGAGGCGTCCAACTACATCGAGACGATCGAAGCCCGCCAGGGCCTGCGCGTGTGCTGCCCGGAAGAAATCGCCCACGGCAACGGCTGGATCGACGACGACCGCCTGCGCGAGCTGGCCCGACCGCTGGTGAAGAATGGCTACGGCAAGTACCTCCTGGACCTGATCGGCCGCGGGTATGTGCCATGAAGGTGATCGAGACGGACCTGCCGGGTTGCCTGGTGATCGAACCGCGCGTGTTCGGGGACGACCGCGGTTTCTTCTTCGAATCCTTCAATCACGACCGCCTGCGCGAACATGGGCTGCAACCGGCGTTCGTGCAGGGCAACGTGTCGTCATCGGTGCGCGGCGTGCTGCGCGGGCTGCACTACCAGTGGCCCAATCCGCAGGGCAAGTACGTGTCGGTGGTTGAAGGCGAGGTGTGGGACGTGGCTGTCGACATCCGGCGCGGTTCGCCCACCTTCGGTCGCTGGACCGCCGTGGTCCTGAGCGCTGAGAACAAGCGGCACTTCTGGATCCCGGAAGGCTTCGCCCATGGCTTCGTGACACTGAGCGAGCGTGCCGTGTTCACCTACCTGTGCACGGCCACCTACGACGCCGCCGCCGACGCCAACATCCGTTGGGACGATCCGCGGCTGGCCATCGACTGGCCGGTCACCGACCCGCAGCTGTCCGGCAAGGATGCCGCCGCACCGCTGCTGGACGACGTCGCGTTGGATCGCCTGCCCGTCTTCAGTACCTGAGGCGACGATGAGGATCCTGCTCCTCGGTGGCAACGGCCAGGTCGGCCATGAATGCCGGCGCAGCTTGGCGACGCTGGGCGAGGTGGTTATCACCACGCGCAGCGGAAACCTGCCCGACGGCACTGATTGCGGATTGCTTGACCTCGCCCGGCTCGACACCATCGCGCCGCTGGTCGAGCGGGTTGCCCCGGACGTCGTCGTCAATGCCACCGCCTACACCGCGGTGGATCGCGCCGAGGACGATGTCGACACGGCGTTCCTGATCAACCGCGACGCGCCTGCGCGCCTCGCCGAGGTGTGTGCCGCGCGGGAATCCCGGTTGGTGCATTTCTCGACCGACTATGTATTCGACGGCGCTGGCACGCGCCCCTGGCGTGAGGACGACGCCCCGGCACCGCTGGGCGTCTACGGCCAGAGCAAGCTCGCCGGGGAACAGGCGATCCAGGCCTCCGCCGCGCACCATTTGATCCTCCGCACGGCTTGGGTATACGGCCTACACGGTGCCAATTTCCTGCTGACCATGCTGCGCCTGGCCTCGGAGCGGGAGGAGCTCAGCGTCGTGGCCGACCAGGTCGGTTCACCGACACCGGCGTGGCTGATCGCCGACGTGACCGCGACCATCCTTCGCCAGGGCATGGCGGCTTCCGGGGTCTGCCACCTCGTGAGTGCGGGACAGACCAGTTGGCACGGGTTCGCCGAAGCCATCTTCGACGAAGCGCACGACCTTGGCCTGCTTGCTCGAAAGCCCCGGGTAACGCCGATCCCGACCTCCGGCTTTCCGACGCGGGCGACGCGCCCCGCCTACTCGGTGCTGGACACTGGCCGTCTGGAACGCGAGTTCGGCATCGAGCTTCCGGCGTGGCGACAAGCCCTGCGCACTACACTGCAGCAGCGCGCCTGACGCTCGATCGGGTTAGGCTTTAGCGGGGCCGCAATACGCAGTCCCGCAAGACGACGGGGAACGTCGAGTATCCAGTGCTGCCAGCTCCGCCGCGGCTGTTCCCGGCGGGGTGCACGGCTGAGCTAACGGACAGAGGGATCGCATGAAGCATTTGTTCTGGGGAGTGGTGTTGGGCGCGGTGCTGGCAGTGCCGGCCGCGCATGCAGTGCAGGTCGAGTCGTACGTCAAGGACGACAAGTTCGACCAGATCAAGATTTCGCCAACCGGCGAGTACTTCGCGGCGACCGTGCCGCTGGACGACGGCCGCAAGACCGCACTGGTCATCATGCGCCGCAGCGACAACGCCGTAACCGCCACCTTCATGCAGGGCACCAATACCCATGTGGCGGGTTTCCAATGGGTCAACGACGAGCGTGTGCTGATCAGCCTGGCCGAGAAGTTCGGCGCGCTAGAGCAACCCGGCTCGACTGGCGAGCTCTACGGCATCAATGCCGACGGAAGCCAAGCCGACATCCTGGTGGGCCAGCGGGTCCACGGCGGCGGGCCGGGCACGCGCATCCAGCCCAAGAAGGTGGAGCGGATCGCGGCATTCCTCGTCGACGACCTGCCGGCGGACGATCGCCACGTGATCATCTCGGTCAGCCCGTTCCACGCGGATGCGTTCACCGACGCCGAACGCATGGATGTCTACTCGGGCCGTCGCTTCAAGGTGGCGTCCGCACCCGTACGCAATGCTTCGTTCGTGACGGACAACCGCGGCGTGGTGCGGTTTGCGGTCGGCTCCGGCACCGACAACCGCCTGCGGCTCTACTACCGCGATGGCGAGGGCGCGCCTTGGGAGCTGCTCAATGACCAGTCGACCACCGGCATTGCGCAGTGGCCCGTGGGGTTCGCTGCCGATGACCGCACCGCCTACCTCAGGACGGAGAAGCCCGACGGCCCGGACGCGATAGTCGCCTATGACATCGGCACCGGCAGCCAGCGCGAAGTCCTGCGCGACGACAGTGTCGATCCGACCGCCATGATCTACCGCAACGGGACCTCGGTGCCGGTCGGCGCCTTCTTCATGGACGGACGGTTCCGTACCGAGTTCTTCGACGACCAGGCACAAGAGGCCCGCCTCTATCGCAGCCTTGAGGCGGCCTTTGCGGATCAGGCGGTGGAGATCACCTCGCGCACTGCGGACGGCCGGATTGCCCTGGTCCAGGTCTGGAGCGACCGTAACCCTGGCGACTTCTATCTCTTCGATACCGTGGAGAAGAAGGCCGAGCATCTCCTGAGCCGGGCGGAGTGGCTCGACCCCGAACAACTGGCCGCGAAGCGACCGGTGCAGATCACCGCCCGCGACGGTTTGGTGCTGCACGGTTATGTGAGCGTCCCGGCCGGTTCGAGCGGGAAGGATCTGCCCACCGTCGTGATGCCGCACGGCGGCCCGTTCGATGTCCGCGACACGTGGGTGTTTGACGGCGACGTCCAGATGCTGGCCGATGCCGGCTACGCGGTGCTCCAGCTGAACTTCCGGGGATCGGGTGGCTATGGAAGGGCATTCACCTCGGCGGGCGCGCGCCAATGGGGCCAGGCCATGCAGGACGACCTGACGGACGCCACCCACTGGCTGGTCGAGCAGGGCATCGCTTCCGCCGACCGGATCTGCATCTACGGCGCGAGCTACGGTGCTTATGCGGCGCTGATGGGCGCGGCCCGCGAGCCGGACCTGTACCGGTGCGCCGCCGGTTATGTGGGCGTCTACGACCTGCCGACCATGCATACCCACGGCGACATCCAGGAGCGGGGCTCCGGGGAAAACTACCTGCGTGAGTGGCTGGGGGAGCGCGATTCACTCGCCGCCTTCTCGCCCAATCGGATGGCCGACCGGATCAAGATCCCGGTGTTCCTGGCGGCCGGTGGCGAGGACGAGCGCGCGCCGGTCCAGCACACCCGGATGATGGAACGTTCGCTCATCCAGGCGGGCCTGCCGGTGGAGAGCCTGTACTACGACAACGAGGGGCACGGGTTCTACCGTCCCGAGCACAAGCGCGAGTACTACACCCGCCTGCTCGCATTCCTCGCCCGGCACCTGGGAGGCGAACCCGCCACTGACGCAACGGATGGGGCCGTGGCGTCCGACTAGCTTGCTTGCCGCACACGACCCGCCCTTTGCCGACCACCGCGCCTGCGCCTACCATCGGGGATCGTCGATCCCGGGGAAAATCCGCCATGAACCTGCGTCAAGCCGTGCTGCCGGTGCTGATCGCGCTTGTCCTGCCCGCCATGAGCCCGTTGGCCGTCGCGGCCACGCGCGGTCTCCAACCGAAGGACCTGGCTACGCTGGACCGCTGGTCCTCGCCGGTGTTGTCGCCGGACGGCCGGCTGCTGGTGGTGGCCAAGCGCGAGGTCGACTTCGATGGCAACAAGGCCGCGACCTCCCTCTGGCTCGAGAACCTGGTGGCGCGCGACGCCGCGCCGCCGGTCCGGCTGACGCCGGAGGGCTGGAACGTCAACTCGCCGGTGTTTTCGCCGGACGGTGGCGTTGTCTACTTCCTGAGCGGCAAGTCGGGCAGCTCCCAGCTGTATTCGATACCGGTGGACGGCGGCACGCCGCGCCAGCTCACCGACTTCCCGGTGGACGTGGGCGGGTTCCAGGTGTCGCCCGACGGACAGCGCATCGCCTTCAATGCCGAAGCCTTCATCGATTGCGGCAGCGACCTGGCGTGCACCGGCAAGCGGCTCAAGGCCGAAGCCGACAGCCCGGCGACCGGGGTGGTGTACGACCGCATGTTCGTCCGCCACTGGGACGCCTGGAACGACGGCCGGCTCAACCGCGTGTTCGTCGCGACGCTGCCGGGCGACGGGGTCGCGGTCAGCACCGCGACCGCGATCGCATCCGACGTCGTTGCCGATATCCCGTCCAGGCCGTTTGGCGACAGCAGCGAGTACACCTGGGCACCCGACGGTCAGTCGTTGGTGCTCAGCGCGCGCACGGCGGACCGCACCGAACCTTGGTCGACCAACTTCGACTTGTACCGGGTCAGCGCCGACGGCAGTGGTGCCGCCGAGAACCTGACCGCCGGCAACCCGGCCTGGGACACCGGCGCGGTGTTCGGTGACGCCAACACGCTGTACTACCGCGCGATGAAGCGGCCCGGCTTCGAGGCTGACCGCTTCGGCCTGATGGCGCTGGACCTGGCCACCGGCGAGCGACGCGAGATCGCGCCAGGGTGGGACCGCTCGGCCGGCAGCGTCGTGGTCTCCGAGGATGGCGAAACCCTCTACGTCACCGCGCAGGACACCGGCGAGCATCCACTGTTCGCCGTTCACGTCGACAGCGGCGGCGTCACCGAGATCATTGGCGACGGCAGCATCGCTTCGGTGTCGCTGGCCGGCGGCACGCTCGCGTTCACCCGGGCCACCCTGGCCAGTGGGGCGCAGGTGTTCGTCGGAGGTATCAACGGCGCACCCGAGCGGGCCATCACCCCGAGCGCGGCCGACATGCTGCCGGAGGTGGGCTTCGGCGCGTTCGAACAGTTCACCTTCAACGGCTGGAACAACGAGACCGTGCACGGCTACGTGGTCAAGCCGTGGAACTACGAGGAAGGCCGCAAGTACCCGGTCGCGTTCCTCATCCACGGCGGGCCGCAGGGCAGCTTCGGCAATGGTTGGAGCTACCGCTGGAACCCGCAGACGTACGCCGGTCAGGGCTATGCCGTGGTGATGATCGACTTCCACGGGTCGACCGGCTACGGCCAGGCGTTCACCGATGCTATCAGCCGGCACTGGGGTGACCGTCCGCTGGAAGACCTGCAGAAGGGCTGGAAGGCCGCGCTGCGCAAGTACGAATTCCTGGACGGCGGCAACGCCTGCGCACTGGGCGCCAGCTACGGCGGCTACATGGTCAACTGGATCGCGGGCAACTGGCACACGCCGGCATCCGGTGCCTGGAAGTGCCTGGTCAACCACGACGGCGTGTTCGACACCCGCATGATGGGCTTCGTCACCGAGGAACTGTGGTTCACCGAGTGGGAAAACGGCGGCACGCCGTGGACGGTCCCGCAGAACTACGAACAGTTCAATCCGAGCCGGCACGTCGACAAATGGCGGGTGCCGATGCTGGTGGTGCATGGCGAGCAGGATTTCCGGATCCCGGTCAGCCAGGGGCTGGCGGCGTTCACCGCGCTGCAGCGCCAGGGGATCGAGTCGAAGTTCCTGTACTTCCCCGACGAGAACCACTGGGTGCTCAAGCCGCACAACAGCGTGCTGTGGCACGAAACGGTCAACGACTGGCTGCAGCAGCACCTGGGCAAGTGATCCAATGACGCCGGGGCAGGCGTGGAGCGCGCGCTGCCCCGGTGGTTCCCCATAGACGAGGGCCGCACGCGGCCCGGGCCAGGATGCCCGCCCCAACGGAGTGTCCCGCATGGCCCCAGCCGCATCGACCGCCCTGATCACCAACGACGCCACCGTCCTGGGCCTGCTGGCCATCACACTGGGTGCGGTGTTCTGGACGGCCTCGCGGCCCGACGGCTTCTGGCAACGGTTCTACACCTACGTGCCGGCGCTGCTGATGTGCTACTTGCTGCCCTCGATCTACCACAGCATCGGGCTCATCGACGGCAACCTGTCGGGTCTGTACCCGATGGCCCGTGACTACCTGTTGCCCAGCTCGCTGGTGCTGCTGTGCATCGCCATCGACCTGGGTGCGGTGCTGCGGCTCGGTCCCAAGGCCGTGATCATGTTCCTCACCGGCACCGCGGGTGTGATGCTCGGTGGCGTGGTGTCGCTGCTGGCCATGGGCGTCATCCATCCCGAGGCGGTGGCCGGCGAGACCTGGCGCGGCATGACCACGGTTGCCGGCAGCTGGATCGGCGGCGGTGCCAACCAGGCGGCCATGAAGGAAGTGTTCGACGTCGAGACCACGCTGTTCGGCCAGTTCGTCGCGGTCGACGTGCTCGTGGCCAATGTCTGGATGGCGGTCCTCCTGCTGATGGCGGCCCGCGCCAATGCGTTCGACCGCTGGACCCGCGCCGACACCAGCGCGATCGACGACCTCAAGCAGCGCATCGAGGCGTTCCAGGCGCAGCATTCGCGTATCCCCACGCTGACCGACCTGATGGTCATCCTCGCGGTTGGCCTCGGTGCCACGGGCCTGTCGCACGGGTTGGCCGACCCGCTCGTGTCGTGGATCGGGACGTTGCCGGCCGAGTGGCGCCTGCGCGACTACAGCCTTGACTCGCGCTTCTTCTGGATCGTGGTGTTCGCCACCACCATCGGCCTGCTGCTGAGCTTCACGCGCGCCCGCCAGCTCGAAGGTGCCGGCGCCTCGCGGGTGGGATCGGCCATGCTCTACGTGCTGGTGGCGACGATCGGCATGCACATGGACCTCGGCGCCTTGTTGGATCGTCCATGGCTGTTCCTGCTCGGCCTGATCTGGATCTCCGTGCATGCCGCCCTGATGCTCGGCGTCGCCAAGCTGATCCGGGCGCCGCTGTTCTTCATGGCGGTGGGCTCGCAGGCGAACATCGGTGGCGCGGCATCGGCCCCGGTGGTCGCAAGTGCATTCCACCCGGCGCTCGCTCCGGTGGGCGTCCTGCTGGCCGTGCTCGGCTATGCCCTGGGCACGTACTGCGCCTACATCACCGGCCTGCTGCTGCAGGCGATCGCAACCTGATCGCCGCCGCACCGGCGCCCGCAGGAGCGCGGGTGCCGCTTCACGTGTCAAATGGGCCAGCTAGAGCCAGCGCGCGCGCTTGAACATCCGGTAGAGCACGATGCAGACCGTGCCGACCACGCCGACCAGCACGGCGTAGCTCCAGCGCCCATGCAATTCGGGCATATGCACGAAGTTCATGCCGTACCAGCTGGCGACCAGCGTCGGCGCGGCGAGCAGCGCCGCCCACGCGCCCAGGCGCTTGACGGTCTCGCCCTGGCGGACGGTGACCAGTGACAGGTTCACGCTGACCGCCGCGGTCAGCATCTCGCGCAGGGTGTCGGTGGATTCGTTGATGCGGACCGCGTGGTCGTGCACGTCGCGGATATAGAGCTGGATCTCCTCGTCGAGCAGCCCGCCGCGCACGCGGGTGAGTTGGCCCAGGATGTCCTGCAATGGCGCGACCGCCATGCGCAGCCGGGTGAGCTCGCGCTTGAGGTCGTAGAGCTTCTGCACGGTGCCCTTGCGGAATTCCTCGGCGAAGATGTCCTGCTCGAGTGCGTTCAGGGCGTTGCTGAACTCGTCGACGATCGGCAGGAAGTTGTCGACCACCATGTCCAGGACCGCGTACAGCGCGGCGCCCGGGCCGTGGCGCAACAGCTCCGGTTCGCGCTCCATCCTCGCGCGCGCAGCGGTGTAGCTGCTCGAGGCGCCATGGCGAACGGTGACGAGGTAGCGGGGTCCCACGAACACGTGGGTCTCGCCGAAGCGGATATGGCTGTCGATCGTCTGCGCGGTGTGCAGCGCGATGAAGAGTGACTGCCCATAGGTTTCGATCTTCGGCCGCTGGTGGGCGTGGTGGGCGTCCTCGACCGCGAGGTCGTGAAGCCCGAACTCCTCCTGCAGCTTGTCCAGCACGCCCTCGCCGGGTTCGTACAGACCGACCCAGACGAAGCTGCCGTCGTCGACCTCGAGTACGTCGCTGATCGCGTCGAGCGTGATGTCGCGACGTTCGCCGTTGCGATCGTAGGCCGCGCAGTTGACGACGCTGTCGGGCATCGAGGCGGCGGGTGGGGGTGGCGGAAGGCTCATAACGCCATCGTGCCCCGCCGCCGAGGGCCTCACAAGCGCCGGGGCGGCGCGCGCCTCGGATGCCGGCCGAAGGTCCAGGCCAGTGCCAGATGGACCGGCCACAGCAGCACGATCCAGTGCAGGTGGCGTTGCGGCAACGCGCTCAACCAGTACGCGAACAGAGCGAACAGCGGCAGCGCCGCCACCAGCCACAACAGCCAGCGGAACCACGTACCCGGCACGCGGCCGCGCAGCAGCGACACGCTGCCCGGCAGCAGCAGCCAGCACAGCGGGTTGAACAGCAACAGGCCGTGGTTGGCCCAGCCAAACCGGTGCGCCGTGCCAAACCAGATGAAGAGCATCAGTGCGCCCGCCAGGCCGGCAACGGCCCAGGTGAGCGCGGCGATGCCCGCGACCGCACGCGGCGCCCGCGCGCCGAGCCAGGCCA
>NZ_JBJXHK010000069.1:0-11067 GCF_046638635.1 Lysobacter zhanggongensis | reverse complement strand
TGGACGACCCGAGCCCGGTCGACGTCCCGGCGCCGCCGCCGGCCCCGCCGGCGCCGCCCGCCCCGCAGGACACGCTGGGTTCGGTCGATCCGTCGTCAAAGTCGCGCAACCCGCCGACCTACCCCCCGAGCGCGCTGCGTGCGCAGATCGAGGGCACGGTGATCCTGGTCATCAGCATCGATGCGCAGGGCAACGTGATCGACATCGACGTCGAGAAGTCCAGTCGCAACCGCGACCTGGACCGCGCGGCGGTCGACGCGGCCCGCAAGTGGCGTTTCAACCCGCAGATCGAAAACGGTGTCGCGGTTGCGAGCCGGGTTCGCGTCCCGGTCGATTTCAACCTCAACTGACCACGGCCGGGATGGCCCCAGGTTCATCCCCGGCACACGCGGTTGAGTCACAGTTGCTGTAACTCGTAGTCCCTTCTTCCACGACATCTAAAGGTAAGCGTCATGCTTCAGGAAACCACCACCGCCGCTGCTGCTGCCGGAGGCAACAACGCCGAAGCGTTCCAGCAGATGAGCTTCTCCCACATGGTCCAGGCGTTCGACCTGGTCGCATGGATCGTGTTCCTCACCCTGGTCCTGTTCTCGGTCCTCTCGGTCTACTGGATCGTGGTCAACCTGATCAAGAACATGCGCCTGCGCAGCAGCTCCGACCGCGTCATCGGCACGTTCTGGGAAACCACCAACGCGCAGGACTCGATCCGCTACATGGAAGAGCAGAAGCGCAGCGAGCCGTTCTCCAAGATCGCGCTCGACGCCGCCCAGGCCGCCGCCCACCACCAGCGCCACGAGGGCTCGCGCCTGGTCGAGTCGCTGAACCGCTCCGAGTTCGTCGACCGCGCCCTGCGCCAGGCCGTCACCCGTGAGTCGATGCGTCTCGAGTCCGGCCTGACCCTGCTCGCCACCGTCGGTGCGACCGCGCCGTTCGTCGGCCTGCTCGGTACCGTGTGGGGCATCTACCACGCCCTGATCCGCATCGGCATCAGCGGCAATGCGTCGATCGACGCGGTTGCGGGCCCGGTCGGCGAGGCGCTGATCATGACCGCGATCGGTCTGTTCGTCGCGATTCCGGCGGTGTTGGCGTACAACTTCTTCACCCGCATGAACCGCGTCACGAACAGCAAGTTCGACACCTTCGCGCACGACCTGCACGACTTCTTCGCCACCGGTTCGCGCGTCGGCGAGCTCGCGGCCAAGCGCTGAGCGCGGTCGCACTAACAGGTTAGTTGGAGTTCGATATGGCCTTCAGTTCAGGCAACGATAGCGGCGGCCCGATGGCCGAAATCAACGTCACGCCGCTCGTCGACGTGATGCTGGTGCTGCTGATCATCTTCATGATCACGGCACCCCTGATGTCGCACAAAGTGAAGGTCGAGTTGCCGGAGGCCGACGTGGCCAATCTGGAACAGCTGGCCCCCGAAGTGCCGCCGATCACGTTGGCGGTCACCCAGGACGGCAAGCTGTTCTGGAACGACGAGCCGATCACCGCCTCGTTGCTTGAGAGCCGGCTGTCGGTCGAGGCCCAGAAGACCCCGCAGCCGCAGGTCAATGTTCGCGGCGACAAGACCACCAAGTACCGCGTCATCAAGGACGTGGTGCAGGTTGCCCAGCAGCAGGGCATGCGCAAGGTGGGCTTCGTCGCGATCAAGGATCGTTCCAACTAATCCGGAGACCAGGACATGGCTTTCAGTTCCAACTCCAGCGGCGGCGCGATGGCCGACATCAACGTGACCCCGCTGGTCGACGTGATGCTGGTGCTGCTCATCATCTTCATGGTGACCGCCCCGATCGCGTCGTACCCGATCGAGGTCAACCTGCCGCAGCGTTCGACCCAGCCGCCGCCGCCGACGGATCCGCCGCCGCCGATCAAGCTGCGCATCGACGCTTCGGGTCAGATCTTCTGGAACAACTCGCCGTATCCGGTGTCCGCGATCGCGGGCATGATGCGCGAGACCGTCCAGCGTGATCCGACCAACCAGCCGCAGCTGGAAATCGACGTCAACCCGGATGCCGATTACGGCATCCTCGCCAAGGTTCTGGCACACGCGAAGTCCGCCGACATGAAGAAGATCGGCTTCGTCCAGAACTGACGGCTGCACCACCACAAAGACGCTTACTGTCGTATTGGAAACGCCGCCTCCGGGCGGCGTTTTTTTTGGTTGTACGTGTGAGCGAACCGGGTGACTAGGCGGCCCGGAGGATCGCCAGGTACGACTGCACCGTCGGTGCCAGTCCGTCGTACAGCGCTTCCGACACCAGGGCGTGTCCGATCGACACCTCCAGAACGCCCGGGACAGCGCGCAGGAACGCCGCCAGGTTGGACTGGCTGAGGTCGTGACCTGCGTTGACCCCCAGCCCGGCACTGCTTGCGTGCCGGGCGACGGCGGCGAAGCGCGCGAGCATGGCCTGGCCCGTACCGGCGGCCATGGCCTCGGCAAACGGCCCGGTATAGAGCTCGATGCGGTCGGCGCCGGTGGCCGCCGCGTGCTCGATCCCGGCATCGTCCCGGTGGGCGTCGGCGAACAGGCTGACCCGGCAGCCGAGCCCATGCAACTGCGCGACCAGCGGCCGCAGCCGGTCGCGATCACGGGCGAAATCGAAGCCATGGTCGGACGTGAGCTGGCCGTCTCCGTCGGGCACCAGCGTGGCCTGCGCCGGCCGCGCGGCCTCACACAGCGCCAGGAAGCCGGGGTAACCGGGGCGGGGCGGGGCGAACGGGTTGCCCTCCAGGTTGAACTCCACGCCACGCGAGCGGGTCAGCCCGGCAAGCGCGAGCACATCGTCGGCACGGATGTGGCGCGCGTCGGGCCGCGGATGCACGGTGATGCCATGGGCACCGGCCTCAAGGCAGGTCGTGGCGGCGCGGAGGACATCGGGCTCGCCGCCGCCGCGCGAATTTCGCAGCACGGCGATCTTGTTGACGTTGACGCTGAGGACGGTCATCGGCAAAGCGTAACGCGCCCGTTGCCCGTCGCAAGCAGGAACGGGGTTGCCGGACCTCAGGAGCGCTCGTCGAAGGCCGCCTCGCCGGGCGACGTCGCCGCAGCCCGCCGGCGCGCCTCGGCCTGCTCGCGCATCCGCGCGAGTTCCACCGGGTCGACCATCATCGCGATGTCGCCGCTGCGGCTCTCCACCCGACGGGCCAGCAGCTGCATCACGCCGGCCAGCGCCAGTACCAGCGCGACCAGCAGGCAGACCAGCAGCAGCGCGACGGAAGCGACCGAAAATGCCATCGCCAGTGCGGCGAAGGCGAACACGAACAGCAACCAGGGCATCGCAGGACTCCGTGGGCGGGCAGGGCGAGTTTAACGGCCGGCCGGCATCGGGCAGTGCCGGCTGCCCCCGCCGGCGCGCCACTTGTCGGCGCTGCCGCCCGACAACCGCTACAGCAGCGGTGAAACCAACCTGGCCAGCGCCTCCGGTACCCGGGTCCGCCACAGCGGTCGGCTGCGATCGTCGCGGACCCGCACCGATCGGCCGCATTCCCCCTCGATCAGGGTCGCCAACCGATCGTGCAGGTCGCGGTCGCGGAACAGCACCGAGACCTCGAAGTTCAGCCGGAAGCTGCGGTGGTCGAAGTTCGCGCTGCCGATGATCGCCAGGTCGTCGTCGCACAGCAGCGCCTTGGTGTGCAGCAGCCGCGGTCCGTACTCGTAGATGCGCACGCCGGCCGACAGCAGCTCGTCGAAGTACGAGCGTGCCGCGTAGGTGACCAGACGGCTGTCGCTCATCTTCGGAACCAGCAGCCGGACGTCCAGCCCACCCAGCGCGGCCGAGGTCAGCGACATCATCGCCGCCTCGCCCGGAACGAAGTACGGCGTCACCAGCCAGACCCTTTGGCGGGCGGCGTGGATCGCGCCAACGTGGAGCCGGTGGATCGCCTCCAAGGGGGAGTCCGGTCCCGACACGACCACCTGCGCGGCCACCGGGCCGGGACACGGCGGCGGGTCGGGCAGGCGCAGTGGCGGCTGGCCGGTGGCGTAAGCCCAGTCCTCGACGAACACCAGCTGCAGCGAGCGCACCACGTCGCCCTCCAGGCAGACATGCAGGTCGCGATAGGCGTCCGGGCGGAGGCGCTCGTCCTGCTCGTCGGTGATGTTGATGCCGCCGGTGAAGCAGACCCGGCCATCGATCACGACGATCTTGCGGTGGGTCCGGAGGTTCAGCCACGGCCGCTTCCAGAACCAGCGCGCCTTCATCGGATGGAACCAGGCGACCTCGCCGCCGGCATCCACCAGCGGCTGCAGGAAGCGGCTCGAGACCCGCTTGGCGCCGACCGCGTCGAGCAGCAGCCGCACCTCGACCCCGGCGCGCGCGCGCTCGACCAGGGCGTCGCGCAGGGCGGTGCCGGTGCGGTCGGGCTCGTAGATGTAGTACTCGAGGTGGACGTGTACCCGGGCATCGGCCACCGCGGCCAGCAACGCGTCGTACTTGGCGGCGCCGTCGACCAGCAGGTCCGCGCGTGTGGCCGTGGTCGGCGGCAGGCCGGTGCTGCCCTGCGCCAGCCGGGCCAGTTCAAGGGCTTCCGGCGTCGGCGTGTGCCCTGGCGGCGGCGCCGGCAGCGAGGCGCGGGCGCGGGTCCGGCGCAAGCGCTGGCGGTGGATCCGCTGCGGTCCGAACACGTAGTAGACCAGGAAGCCCAGGTAGGGCAGGGCTGCCAGGCTGATCAGCCAGCTCAGGGTCGCGGCCGGCGAGCGCTTCTGCAGCACGATCCACAGGCCCAGCCACAGCACGTAGGCGACCCAGCCGGCGGTGAGCACCAGGGCCAGGTGGTCGAACGTCACCAGGTCGCGCCACAGTTGTTGCAGCCCATCGACCATCGGTGTCCCCTGAACGATTAAGCAGGCGTCGCTTGCGGTGCGACGGCGCACCCATAGGCTAAGCGGCATGGACGATGCCCGCAAAGCCCAGGCGCCGATCAAGGGTCGCGGCGCCGCATCCCATGTGGCCGGCCGCTATGCCGTGACGCGTGCCGAAGGCGCCGACGACGGCTGGGGATCGGTGTACGAGGACATCGCCGAGACCCCGCGTCCGCGGACCGAGGTGACCGAAGAGCGCGCGCGCAGCGTGGTGACCCGCAACGATTCGCCCGACGTCGGCTTCAGCCAGTCGGTGAACCCGTACCGCGGCTGCGAGCACGGCTGCGTGTACTGCTTCGCCCGGCCGTCGCACGCTTACCTGGACCTGTCGCCCGGGCTGGACTTCGAGACCCGGCTCTACGCCAAGACCAACGCCGCCGAGCGGTTGCGCCACGAGCTGGCCCGGCCGGGCTACGTCGCCGCGCCGATCGCCCTGGGCATCAACACCGATGCCTATCAGCCGATCGAGCGGCGCTACCGGATCACCCGAGAGGTGCTCGAGGTGCTGGCCGAATGCCGCCACCCGGTGAGCTTCGTCACCAAGAGCGCGATGATCGAGCGCGACCTCGACCTGCTCGCGGCGATGGCGCGCGACCGGCTGGTCACCGTGTACTTCTCGGTCACCACCCTGGACAACCGCCTGGCGTCGCGGATGGAGCCGCGCGCATCCGCGCCCCGCGCCAAGCTTCGCGCGATGCGCGCCTTGAGCGATGCCGGGGTGCCGGTTGGGGTGATGGTCGCACCGGTGGTGCCGATGATCACCGACCACGAAATCGAGCACATCCTCGAGGCCGCCCACGACCATGGCGCCCGCGCGGCGGGGTACGTGCTGCTGCGACTGCCGCACGAGCTCAAGCAGGTCTGGCGCGAATGGCTGGAGTTGCACTATCCCGAGCGCGCCGCGCACGTGATGAGCCTGATCCAGCAAATGCGTGGCGGCAAAGACTACGACAGCGGCTTCGGTACCCGCATCCGCGGCGAAGGGCCGTTCGCCCAACTGATCGGCCAGCGCTTCGCGAAGGCCCACCGGCGCCTGGGCTACGGCCGGCTGCCGCCACTGGATGGGACGCGGTTCGTTGCACCACGCAAGCCGTCGCCGCAAGGCGAGCTGTTCTAGGCCAGGCGGCCGTTGCTCAACCGCCGAATGACGGCAGCAGCGGACCGCCGAGCCACAGCCAGCGCGTCATCCAGGCGCTGACCAGGGCAACCACCACGGTCAGTGGGACGCCGATCCGCACGAAGTCGCCGAACCGGTATTGCCCGGGCCCGAGGATCAGCAGGTTGCCGTGGTGGCCGATCGGGGTCAGGAACGCGACCACCGCGCCGAGCGCCGTGCACACCACGAACGGCGTGGGGGCCACGCCCAGCGATTGCGCCAGTTCGATCGCTATCGGCCCCAGCAGGACGGTGGTGGCCGAGTCCGACAGGATCTGGGTCAGCAGTGCTGCCATGGTGAACAGCACCAGCAGCACCGCCAGCACCGGCCAGTCGGCGACCACGTTGCGCAGGCCGGAGGCCAGCAGCTGCGCGGTGCCGGTCTGTTCCATCGCGATACCGAGCGGGATGACGCCGGCAATCAGGACGAACACCCGCACGTCGATCTCGCGGTAGGCCTGGCCGATGTCGACGCAGCGCGTGGCGACGATCGCGACCGCGCCGAGCAGGAACGCCAGCGGTACCGGCAGCCATTCGGTCACCGCGGCGATGATGGTCACCCCGAGGATCGCCAGCGCCAGCGGTGCGCGCTGGCGGCGCTTGGCCTCGCCGGCGAACGGGACCAGCATCAGGAAGCCGTGGTGGGTCGCCAGCTCGGCGAACCGCGCCGGCCTGCCCCACAAAACGAGAAGGTCGCCTTCGCGCAGGCGGGCGTCGGCCAGCCGCGGCGCCATGTCCGCGCCGCGCCGCCACAGGCCGGCGATCACCGCCTTGAACTGGTTGGAGAAATCCAGCTCGCGGATGCTGCGGCCGATGAACTCCGAACCCGGTGCCACCACTGCCTGCACCAGCTGCAGGTCGTCGGCCTCGCCCGGGTCGCCGTCGCGGGTCTTGGCGGTGAACTTGGCGATCGGATACAGGTCCAGCCCGGTATCGTCGTGCAGCGAGGCCAGCGCGTCGGCCGAAGCCTCCACCAGCAGCACGTCGCCGCTGATCAGCGGGCTGCTGGGGCCGAGGTCGCGGCGCACCCGGCCGTCGCGCAACCAGCCGATCATCCGGAACTTGTCGCCGAGCGTCTTCTGCAACTCGGCCAGCGGACGCGTGCTCCAACGCGAACCGTCGGTCACCAGCAACTCGGTGCGATAGCGGTCCAGCCGCAGGTACTCGTCGTCGCCACCGGAACCGCTGCGCTTGGGCAGCAGCCAGCGCGCCAGCAGCATGTAGACCACGCCGATCACGACCAGCGCGATGCCGATCGGGGTGATCGAGAAGATCCCCAGTCCCTCGGCGCCGGTGCGCTCGAGCATGTTGTCGGCCAGCAGGAACGCCGGTGCGCTGACCAGGGTCAGGCAAGTGCCGAGCGAGGCGGCCAGCGACATCGGCATCAGCAGCCGCGACACCGACAACCCGCGCGCCTTGGCGAACCGCGTGAGGATCGGCAGCATCATCGCCGTCACCATCACGTGGTGGGTGAACGACGCCATCGCCGCGACGGCCGGCATCGTTACCGCGATCGCGCGCGACTCGCTCTTGCCCGACGCGCGACCGATCCACTGGCCGATGTGCTCGGTGATGCCGGTCGCCGCCAGCCCACCGGAGACCACGAACACCGCGGCGACGATGATCGCCGGCTCGCTTGCGAACCCCGACAGCGCCTGGTTCTCGTCGAGGATGCCGGTCACCACCAGCGCCAGCAGCACCAGCATGGCGCTCACGTCGATGCGCAGGCGCTCGCTGACGAACAGGTAAAGCCCGCCCGCCAGGATCAGCAGGAACATCACCTGTTGCAATGTGAACGGGCCCAGGTCCATGGACGGCATTGTGCGGTACATCGCGAAATCACGCACCGCGATGCACCGGCCCGTCACGACCGCAACCACTACACTCCACCGAAAACCCGTCCGCGAGCCAATGCCCCAGTCCGCCACCAGCCCCACGACCGCCACCGGAGACGACTGCTTCCGCGTGGCGATGGCCGCGTCGGGCATCGGCATGGCGATCGTCGACCTCGACGGGCGCTGGCGCGAGGTCAACCCGGCGATCGGGCGCATGCTCGGATGCAACGCCGAGACGCTCGTTGGCAAACCGGTCACCGAGTCGATCCACCCCGAGGACCGCGGACTCACCCTTGACGGCATCGCCGGTTTGATTGACGGCCGCCAGCGGGTGATCGACAACCGGAAGCGCTACCTGCGCGCCGACGGCAAGCCGATCTGGGTGCACACCAATGCCGCGCTCATGCGCGATGCCGATGGCGCGCCGCAGTACCTGGTCGTGCAGTTGCGTGACGTCACCGCCGAGCACGCCGCACGGGCGGTGTTGCAGGAGGCCGCGCGCGAACGCGCCGCCGCGCTGGATGCCTCCACCCGGCAGCTGCAGCTGTTCGCCGACGCGGTCGCGCACGACCTGCGCGCGCCGTTGCGATCGATCGAGAGCTTCTCCCGGCGGCTGGCCGCACGCGCCGGTGACAGCCTCGACGAGACCAGCCGCGACCACCTCGATCGCATCCTCAACGCCGCCTCGCACATGACCAGCCTGCTGGCCGCGCTGGCGGAGCTGTCGCACGTGACCGGGGTCGAGCTCCGGCCGCGCCCGGTCGACCTGGGCCTGCTGGCCGAGTGGGTACTGGCCGAGTTGCAGGAAGCCGAGCCGCATCGCGCGGTCGAGCTGCACGTCCAGCCGGGCCTGCAAGCCCACGGCGACGAACGGCTGCTGAAGCTGCTCCTGGGACAGTTGCTGGACAACGCCTGGAAGTTCTCGCGCGAGCGGGAAAAGGTCTGGATCGAAGTCGCCGGCGAGCCGCTCGACGGCGGCCTGCGACTGGTGGTGCGCGACGCCGGTAGCGGTTTCGACATGCGATATGCTCACAAGCTGTTCCAACCGTTCCAGCGCCTGCACGGGCCGGACGAGGGGGGCGGCCATGGACTCGGGTTGGCGATAGCAGAGCGCATCGCCGAGCGACATGGCGGCCGCATCACGGCGCAATCGGAGCCGGGTGCCGGTGCCACCTTCAACCTAGAACTGCCAGCCGCCCCGCCCGAGGCGCCGGCCGTGGAAGAACCCGAGTGATGCACAAGGACATCCTGCTGGTCGAAGACAACCCCGACGACGTCGAGCTGACCCGGCTCGCATTCGACGAGGCCAAGATCGCCAACCGCCTGGTGGTGGTCGGCGACGGCGCCGAGGCGCTCGATTACCTGTTCGCCCGCGGGCGGCACGAGGGCCGCGACCCCGGGGACCTGCCCTCGATCGTGCTGCTCGACCTCAACTTGCCGAAGGTCGACGGGCGCGAGGTGTTGCAGGCCATCCGTGCCAACGAGGCGACCCGCACCCTGCCGGTGGTGGTGCTCACCACCAGCACCGAGCCGTTCGACGTCGAGGCCAGCTACGCGCTCGGCGTCAACAGCTACATCCAGAAGCCGGTCGACTTCGAGCAGTTCGTGTGGGCCGTCAAGCAGGTCGGGCTGTACTGGCTGGTGCTCAACCACCCGCGCTGAGCCGCACTCGATCCGGCAACCTCAGCCGCCGAACAATTTCTCCGCCCGCTGGAACAGCACCCAGCTGGTGGCGATGAACTTGTCGCCGCCGTCCGGGCGGTTGCCGCGGTGGGTGTGGGTGAAGGCGGCCGGCGCGATCAGCAGCGAACCGGTGCGCGGCGCGACCTTGCGCTGCTGGTAGAGGAACTCGGTCTCGCCCTGGCCGAAACCGTCGTTGAGGTAGACCGTCCACAGCAGGTGGCGGTGCAGCGTCTCGGCGTGCGGATCGCGCGGATACAGCTCGCAGTGCCAGTAGGGATACCCGCCACGGCCGGCGGTGTAACGCTGCAGGTTGATCGCACCCGGGCGCAGCACCGTCTGCACCACCGGCGCCAGCGCCGCGTCGTCCATCGCCCGCAGCCGCTCGGGGGTCAGCCGGTGGCGGCTGCCGTCGGCATCGGCCACCTCCAGCATCAGTGGTGCGATCAGCGCGTGCGGCCAGCGACGCAGATAGCGCAGCACGCCCTTGAACACCGCCTGGTTGAGCGCGGCCTCCGCGTCGCGCCATTCCGGCCGCCCGCTGATGGTCAGGTCCACGCTGTCCTTGAGCTCGACGTGCACGCCGCCGCCCACCCGGCCGGGCGCGGCGGCGCCGCTGGCCTGGAAGCGCTCGATCCAGGCACGGCAGTGGGCCGGGTCCAGTGCATCGGGGATGACCTCGATGAAGTCGGCAGGCGCCTCGTCGGCGTTGGGGAACGGCGTGGAGTTCATACGCGCGCGTATACGCATTGGGACAGGAAAGCGGACATCCTCGCACGCGATTGCCGGGTTGCAGTAAGGCAACGGCGCGCGCGCTGCCGTCCCGATGGGCGCGACACGCGCGTGACGGCGGTGTCCACGCGCTGACCGGGGGATTCGGGGGAATCGACCGGCGCGCAAACGTTGCACCGCCGCAACATTCCGGTAGCACGCGTGGGGCAACCCGTCGAGTCTGATCCAGAAAATCCAAGGGATTCATGCGTTTGCATGGATGGCACGGAACTCGCGTTGGACCCTCCGCCGCCGCGGTGCAGACCCGCGCCGCGGACTTTTCCGGGGGCTCCATGTCAATCGCCGTCGTCATCCTTTCCAAGCGCGTGCTCCGCGCGGCCGCCGCCCTTGCGGGCCTGGTGGTCGTTCCGGCCGTCTGCGCGCAGGACGCGCCTTCGACCGCGCCGGGCACCGGTCCGGACCCGGTACTGATCGTCACCCGCACGGTCCAGCCGCGGATCGCCTACCGCGGGCTGCCGCGCGACCAGAACCCCGTGCATACCCAGGCCACCGTGTTCCCGGCGCAGGTGTTCCATCGCACGCTTGATGGCGTACTCGGGCAACTGGTCGGCGACGACGCCCTCAACCAGACCGCCTCGGCAGGCGTCGCCGGCTTTACCACCGGCCCCGCAATGACCGACGCCACCGGCCAGCTGGGGACGGCCGGGGTCATGGGCACTTCGCCGACCGCGCTGCAGGGCGGGATCGCCGGCACGGTCGGCGGCATCGGCGGCGCCGGTGGTCCGATCGGCCGCGCGACCG
>NZ_JBJXHK010000068.1:0-11307 GCF_046638635.1 Lysobacter zhanggongensis | reverse complement strand
GGTCGCCCGCGAGGGCGCTGGCCTGCGCGACCAGCGGGTGCTGCGGCGCGCGGACCGGCGTGGTCGAGCTGGTCCGGGTCGGACCGACGACGCAGCCGCCGAGCAGCGCGGTGGCGACCAGCAGCGCCGAAAGCCAGTGGAACCGGGAGATCGAAGGCGTTGGATTCATCGCTTGCGCACCGCACGCGGCGCTCCTTGGGGGACCCGGCGATTCTAACCATGCCCCTGCATGGCGTCCGCGACGCCGTTGCGTGGCCCGCAAGACAAGCACGACGACCACCCCTACCATCGTCTCGATGCAGACCTCCGGCACCCTCCACGTCGTCGCGACCCCGATCGGCAACCTCGGCGACCTCAGCCCCCGCGCGCTGGAGACCCTGCGCACGGTCGACGCCATCTGCGCCGAGGACACCCGCCATACGCGGCAGCTGTTGAGCCATTTCGGCCTCGAGCGGCCGTTGCTCGCGCTGCACCAGCACAACGAGGACGCCCAGGCAGCCCAGCTGGTGACGCGGCTGCAGGGCGGTGAGTCGCTGGCGCTGGTGTCGGATGCGGGCACACCGCTGGTCAGCGATCCGGGTTTCCGGCTGGTCGGCGCGGCACGCGCGGCCGGGGTACGGGTCTCGCCGGTCCCGGGTGCGTGCGCGGCAATCGCCGCGCTGAGCGTGGCCGGCGTGGCGTCGGACCGGTTCGTGTTCGAAGGCTTCCTGCCGGCCAAAGCGGGCGCGCGGCGCGAGCGCCTCTCGCGGCTGGCGGCGGAGCCACGGACGCTGATCTTCTACGAGTCGGCCCACCGCATCGAGGAGTCGCTCGCCGACCTGGCAGCGGTGTTCGGCAATGAACGCCACGCGGTGCTGGCGCGCGAACTCACCAAGCTGTTCGAGACCGTGCTCGACGACACGCTCGCGGGGCTTCGCCAGACGGTTGCGGCGGACCCCAACCAGCGCCGGGGCGAATTCGTGCTGGTGGTGGAGGGCGCCGGTGACGATGCCGATGCCAGCTTGGCAGAGGGGCGCCGGCTGTACGCGAAGCTGGCAGGGCACCTGCCACCGTCGACCGCGGCGAAGTTGGCGGCCGAACTGAGCGGGGCCCCGCGCAAGGCGCTGTATGGCGCCGGCGAGAGCTGAGGTGGCAGCGGGACCGTCCGGCCAGCCTGAACTTGCCCTCCCGGGATCGACCCCGCCCGGCCGCAAAGCCACCCAACCCCGGTAGACTGCGCCCGCGGAGTCGGCCAGGCAGTCGCGTCATCCTTCGGGATGCCGAGGAAAGTCCGGGCTCCACAGGGCACGGTGCCAGGTAACGCCTGGGCGGCGCGAGCCGACGGAAAGTGCAACAGAGAGCAGACCGCCGAACGGCGTCGCAAGACGTGCGTGGCAAGGGTGAAACGGTGCGGTAAGAGCGCACCGCGAGTCTGGCAACAGACCGGCACGGCAAACCCCACCGGGAGCAAGACCAAATAGGGAGGCAATGCCGCGGCCCGCGGTGCCTCCGGGTAGGTTGCTTGAGCGTATCGGTGACGATGCGCCTAGAGGAATGATTGCCCACGACAGAACCCGGCTTATCGGCCGGCTCCGCCCTGATCCAGGAAAGGCGCGCCCCCGGGCGCGCCTTTTTCATGGGAGGCCGGTGCTGCGCTGCAGCACCGTAACGGGCCCGCGTGCCGCGTCGTCTCTTCACAAGGCCTCCACGCGCCCGAAATCTCAAAATGTGAGACGAAACAACGGTTAGTGGATAAGTCTTGAATAAGACTCTGAAGTTCGCCGCAAGCCTTTGATGTGCCTAGTGAAATTTGCCCCCGGAAGTTGTTGACAACCATTTTTGCGGTGCCTAAGGTGGACATCCGAGGGAAAGCCGGGTTTTTAGTGGTTTTCGGTGGCCGCAGACGGTTCGAGTGACCGTATGCCCGTAAGGCAAACCGCCCAACAGAGGCGGGCCAACAACCAGGTGCGCAATGTTCCAGGGCGAGACCGCCATCACGATCGACGAAAAGGGCCGGCTGGCGGTGCCCACCGCCCACCGCGATGCCGTCGCGCGCGATTGTGGCAACCAGCTGGTCATCACCTACAACCCGTTCGAGTCCGGCTCCCTCTATCTGTACCCGCGGGCGATCTGGGAGCGGGTGCGCGACCAGGTCAACAAGCTGCCCAAGGCCAAGAAGGTCAACCGCAACCTGCAGCTCAAGCTGGTCGGCGCGGCCACCTTCGTCGAGCTCGACGGCAACGGCCGCATCACCGTCCCGGCCAGCCACCGCGCCGCGGTGGGCATCGAGCGCAAGGCGGTGCTGCTGGGCATGGGCGACAAGTTCGAACTGTGGAGCGAGCAGGCGCACCACGCGCAGATCCAGCAGACGGTGTCTGACGGGGATCTGAGCGAGGAACTGCTCGACCTGCAGCTATGACGGACGGTGGCATGGAGCGCTCGGCGACTTCCGGCCACCTTCCCGTGATGTACCGGCAGGTCCTGGAAGGCCTGCGGGTGCGTGGGGATGGAGCCTACCTCGACGGCACGTTCGGCCGCGGCGGCCATGCGCGGGGCGTGCTCGACCAACTCGGCGCCGGAGGACGGCTGCTGGTGATGGACAAGGATCCCGAAGCGATTGCGGTCGCCGAACGCGAGTTCGGGGCGGACCCGCGCGTGTCGATCTTCCGCGGCAGCTTCGCCGACCTCGCCCGGTGGGATGCCACCGCCAGCGGGCTGGACGGGATCCTGTTCGACCTGGGCGTGTCCTCGCCGCAGCTCGACGTGGCCGAGCGCGGCTTCAGCTTCGGCCGCGACGGCCCGCTCGACATGCGGATGGACCCCGATGCCGGCCAGAGCGCCGCAGAGTGGCTGGCCCAGGCCGAGGAGCGCGAGATCGCCGACGTGCTGTGGACCTACGGCGAGGAGCGCCAGTCGCGTCGCATCGCCCGCGCGATCGTTGCCCGCCGCGACGAGGACCCGCTGGTACGCACCGCGCAGCTGGCCGAGCTCATCGCGTCGGCGCTGCCGCGAACCGCGCACACCGGACCGGGCAAGGGCCGCCATCCGGCGACGCGCAGCTTCCAGGCGATCCGCATCTTCATCAACCGCGAGCTGGCCGACCTCGAAGCCGGGCTCGACGCCGCGCTGGAGCGCCTCAGGCCCGGCGGACGGCTGGCGGTGATCAGCTTCCATTCGCTGGAAGACCGCATCGTCAAGCAGTTCATCAACCGCCACGCCAAGGCGCCGCCGGCCAACCGCCGCATGCCGGTGGAGATCGCCTTCACCCCCGACCTGCTGGCGATCGGCGGCGCGCAGAAGGCAGACGATGCCGAGACCGCCGCCAACCCGCGCGCCCGCAGCGCGGTGCTGCGCGTGGCCGAGAAGCCGGCGCTGCAGGAGGCCGCATGACCACGCGCCTGCTGCTGACCGTGCTGGTCGTCGCCAACGTCGCCACGGCGCTGGCGGTGGTGCACGCGCGCCATCGCCACCGCGTGCTGTTTGTCGAGGCCAGCCGGCTGGAGAAGGCGCGCGACGAACTCAACATCGATTTCGGCCGGCTGCAGCTGGAACAGGCCACCTGGGCGGAGAGCAACCGCATCGACCAGGTCGCGCGCGACCGCCTCGGCATGAAGTTCCCGGAAGGCGCCGAGATCGTGGTGATCCGTCCATGAGCGCCCGCGACCGCCGCCGTGACGCCGCCCGCAGCAACCCTGCGCATGGCGGTGCGTGGGCGGCGTTGCTTGCGCGCTTCCGCGGCGAAGAAGTCCGGGGCGCCCGCCGGGGCGTGCGCTACAACCCGCGCCACCGCCTGGCGATGGTCGGCGGCACGCTGGCGTTGTGCTCGGTGGCGCTGGTCGGCCGCGCGTTCGACGTGCAGGTGCTCAACAACGACTTCTACGTGCGCCAGGGCGACGCCCGCGCGCTGCGCGAAATCCCGATCCCGACGTCGCGCGGGATGATCACCGATCGCAACGGGGAGCCCCTCGCGGTGTCCACGCCGGTCGAGTCGGTCTGGGCCAATCCGCAGGAGCTGCTCAAGCACCCGGACCGCATCCCCGAGCTGGCCGAAGCGCTGGACGTGCCGGCCGACTACCTGACGCGCAAACTGACCCAGCGCGCGGACAAGGAGTTCATGTACCTGCAGCGCCGGATCAACCCGAGCCAGGCCCGGAAGATCCTCGCCCACGGGATCCCGGGCGTGTCCAGCCAGCGCGAGTTCCGACGCTTCTACCCGCAGGGCGAGGCGCTCGCGCACGTGCTCGGCTTCACCAACATCGACGACGCCGGCCAAGAAGGTCTTGAGCTCGCGTTCGACGAATGGCTGCGCGGCACGCCGGGCGCCAAGCGCGTCATCCGCGACGGGCAGGGCCGCATCATCGAGAACGTCGACCTGCTGCGGCCGGCCGAGCCGGGGCGCGACCTGACGCTCACCATCGACCGTCGCATCCAGTACCTGGCCTACCGTGAGCTGCGCAACGCCCTGCTCGAGGCCGACGCCAGCAGCGGTTCGGTGGTGGTGCTCGACATCGCCACCAGCGAAGTGCTGGCGATGGCCAACCTGCCCAGCTTCAACCCCAACGACCTGGACGGCGACCGCAGCGACGCGCGCCGCAACCGCGCGGTCACCGACGTGGTCGAGCCCGGGTCGACGATGAAGCCGATCACGATCGCGGCCGCGCTGAGCCAGGGCATCGTGACCCCGGCGACCGTGGTCGACACCTCGCCGGGTTACATGGCCAATGGCCGCTACACGATCAACGACTTCCGCAATTATGGCGCGTTGACCATCACCGGGATCATCACCCACAGCTCCAACGTGGGCGTTGCCAAGCTCGCCGAGCGCCTGCCCGACGACTACTTCTACGACTTCGTGCACGGCTTCGGCTACGGCGACAAGCCCGGCAGCGGCTTCCCCGGCGAGTCGTCCGGCGTGCTGGCGGGGCCCGGCCAGTGGAGCGGCACCGACAAACGCACCATGTCCTACGGCTACGGCCTGTCGGCAACGCCGCTGCAGATCGCGATGGCGTACGCGGCGCTTGCCAACGATGGCGTGCTCACCGCGCCGACCTTCGTCAAGGGCCAGCGCAACGAAGGCGAGCGGGTCGTCGATGCGCGGGTGGCCGACCAGGTCCTGCGGATGATGCAGACCGTCACCGAGACCGGCGGCACCGCGACCGGCGCGGCGATCCTGGGCTACCACGTCGGCGGCAAGACCGGCACCGCTCGCAAGTTCAGCCCGACCGGCGGCTACTCCAACAAGTACATCGCGCTGTTCGCCGGTGTGGTCCCGGTCGAGAACCCGCGCTTCTCGATGGTGGTGGTGATCAACGAGCCCGACTCCAGCAAGGGTTACGGCTACGGCGGTGGCGCGGTCGCCGCGCCGGTGTTCCGCAACGTGATGGCCGGTGCGCTCCGGCTGATGGATGTCCCGCCCGACGACATCGAGACCTGGCTCGCGGCACAGGCGGCCGAGCAGGCCAAGCGTGCGAAGGCCGCGGGTGGCGCGGGCGAAAGCGGGCCGGTACTTCCGACGGCGGTCGCCGCATCGACGGCCGGAACCGCGTCCGGTCCCGCATCGCTGCCCGATGCACTGCCCAAACCGGTCACGGTCGGGGGTGCGCGATGAGCCGTCGCCGCATGCTGCTGGCCGAGCTGCTGCCCGACGTCGCCGGCATCCCCGGCGATCTCGCCATTACCGGCCTGGTCCAGGACAGCCGTGCGCTCAAGCCGGGCGACGCGTTCGTTGCGATCGGCGGCTTTGGCACCCACGGGCTCAAGTTCGTCGAGCAGGCCCGTGCGGCCGGGGCGGTCGCGATCCTGTTCGAGCCGCCCGACAGCGAGGACACGCCCGCGCCGGCCGACGCCATCGCGGTACCGCGCCTGCGGGCACGGATGGGCGAGCTGGCCGACCGCTTCCATGGCCGCGTGAGCGCCGGGATGCGCGTGGTCGGTGTCACCGGTACCAACGGCAAGACTTCGACGGTGCAACTGCTGGGCGAGGCCTGGCGGATGCAGGACGAACCCGCCGCCACCATCGGCACGCTCGGCGCCGGCCGCGTCGGCCACGTCGTGCCGACCGGTTTCACCACCCCGCTGGTGCTGCAGCTGCACGATCTGATCGACGACCTGCACGCGCAGGGTGCGCACTCGCTGGCGATGGAAGTCAGCTCGCACGCCCTCGACCAGGGCCGCGTGGACGGCGTCCACTTCGACGTCGCGGTCTTCACCAACCTCAGCCGCGACCACCTCGACTACCACGGCGACATGGCCGGCTACGGCGCGGCGAAGGCGCGGCTGTTCGCGTGGCCGGGCCTGCAGGCCGCGGTGGTCAACCTGGACGATGCCCACGGCCGGGCGATCCATGCCGCGTTGCCGGACGACGTCCGTGCCATCGGCTACAGCTCGCGCGGCGCGCCGGGTGCGCAGCTGCAGGCGCAGGCGCTGCACTTCGACAACGGCGGGATCGGCTTCGAGCTGGTGGTCGGCGACAGGCGCCATCCGGTGACCTCGCCGCTGCTGGGACGCTTCAATGTCGACAACCTGCTGGCGGTGGCCGGCGCGCTGCATGCGCTCGGCACCGATACCGCGGACATCGCCGCGCTGCTGTCGCGCCTGCAGCCCGTGCACGGCCGGATGAACCGCCTCGGTGGTGGAGCCGACGCGCGCGGCCGGCGCCAGCCGCTGGTGGTGGTCGACTATGCGCACACCCCCGATGCGCTGGAGCAGGCCCTGGTCTCGCTGCGTGCTCACGCGTCGTCGCAGCTGCTGTGCGTGTTCGGCTGCGGCGGCGAGCGCGACCGCGGCAAGCGCCCGCAGATGGCATCGATTGCCCAGACCCATGCCGACGTGGTCATCGTCACCGACGACAACCCGCGCGGCGAGGACGGCGACGCGATCGTCGCCGAGATCGTCGCCGGCTTCATCGATGCACGCGAAGTAACGGTGGAGCGCGACCGTGCCACCGCGATCCGCCGCGCGATCGGCATCGCCGGCCCGGACGACATCGTGCTGATCGCCGGCAAGGGCCACGAGCCGTACCAGGAGATCGACGGCGTGCGCCATCCGTTCGACGACACCGAGGTCGCCCGCGCGGCGATGGAGGCGCGCGCATGAGGCCGTTGCAGCTGTCCGACATCGCCCGCATGACCGGTGGTCGCCTGCACGGGATGGACCGCCAGGTCGATGCGATCGCGACCGATACCCGCACGCTGCCGGCGACCGGCGCGTCGCTGTTCGTCGCTCTGAAGGGTGAGAATTTCGACGGCCACGACCACGTGGAGACCGCGGCCGCNGATCGCGACCGATACCCGCACGCTGCCGGCGACCGGCGCGTCGCTGTTCGTCGCTCTGAAGGGTGAGAATTTCGACGGCCACGACCACGTGGAGACCGCGGCCGCCGGTGGCGTGGCGGCGCTGCTGGTGTCGCGCCCGGTCGGGACCGGGCTGCCGCAGGTGCAGGTGGCCGATACCGAGCGCGCCCTGGCCGACCTCGCCCGCGCAATGCAGCGCAACCGTACCGCAAAGGTCGCGGCGATCACCGGCAGCAACGGCAAGACCAGCGTCAAGACGCTGCTGCTGTCGATCCTGCAGGCCGCCGACGACGCGGTGTACGCCAACCCGGGCAACCGCAACAACGAGATCGGACTGCCGCTGGCGGTGATCGATGCACCTGACGACGCCCGTTTCGCGGTGTACGAGATGGGCGCGGGCAAGCCCGGCGACATCGCCTACCTGACCGCGGTGGTCCGGCCGGACGTGGCGCTGGTCAACAACGTGGCGCCGGCGCACCTGGAGCGCATGGGCAGCCTGCTCAACGTGGCCGACACCAAGGCCGCGGTCTACGACGCGCTGGCGCCGGAGGGCGTGGCGGTGATCAACGCCGACGACGCGTTCGCCCCGTACTTCGCCGAGCGCGCGCATGGCCGTCGTTTGATCCGGTTCGGGCTGGAGGCAAGTCACGACGTCGGCGCCCGAGATATCGTCGTCACCGGCGCGGGCACGCGTTTCCTGCTGGCCACCCCGGCGGGCGATGCCCCGGTCGAACTGGCAATGCCGGGTCGCCACAACGTGCGCAATGCGCTGGCCGCGGCGTCGATGGCGCTCGGCCTCGGGATCGGCCTCGACCCAATCGCGCGTGGCCTAGCCGCCGCCCGGGTAGTGGCCGGCCGGCTCGCGACGCACCGCCTCGCCAGCGGCGCGGTGCTGATCGACGACAGCTACAACGCCAACCCGGGGTCGCTCGCCGCGGCCATCGACACCGTTGCCGAGACAGCGGGCGAGGGCTGGCTGGTGCTCGGCGACATGCGCGAGCTGGGCGACGACGCCGAGGCGATGCACGCCGAAGCCGGTCGTCGCGCGAAAGCCGCCGGCATCAAGCGGCTGTTCGCGCTCGGCCCGCTCAGCGCGGCCGCGGCCGACGCGTTCGGCGAAGGCGGCCAGGCATTCGAGACCCATGCCGAAGTGGTCGACGCGCTGCGCGCCGGCCTGGCTGACGGTGTCCGGGTGGTGGTCAAGGGCTCGCGCGGCAGCGCGATGGACAGGGTGGTCGCGGCACTGCTGGCCGACGACGCCGGCCGGCGCGACACAGGCCCGGGCAACCAAGGGGACGACGATGCTGCTTGAGCTGGCACGCTGGCTGGAACAACTGCAGAGCAGCTTCGCGCTGTTCGGCTACCTGACCTTCCGCGGCATCCTCAGCGCGCTCACCGCGCTGGCGCTGTCGCTGTGGTGGGGGCCGGCGGTCATCCGCAAGCTGGCCAGCTACAAGGGCGGCCAGCCGATCCGCACGGACGGCCCGCAGACGCACTTCTCCAAGGCGGGCACTCCGACCATGGGCGGCGCGCTGATCCTGGTGACGGTGCTGGCCTCGGTGCTTCTGTGGGGCGACCTGCGCAACAAGTACGTCTGGCTGGTGCTGGCGGTGATGGTGGCGTTCGGCGCGATCGGCTGGTGGGATGACTGGATCAAGATCGTCCGCCGCGACCCCAACGGCATGAAGTCGCGCACCAAGTACGCGCTGCAGTCGCTGTTCGGACTCGCCGCCGGCGTGTTCCTGTACATGACCGCCGAGGTGCCGGCCGAAACCACGTTCTATATCCCGTTCTTCAAGGCCGTGGCGTTGCCGCTGGTGGCCTTCAGCTTCGTGGCGATCGCCTACTTCTGGATCGTCGGCTTCTCCAACGCGGTCAACCTGACCGATGGCCTGGACGGGCTTGCGATCATGCCGACGGTGCTGGTGGCCTGCGCGCTGGGCGTGTTCGCCTACGCATCGGGCAACGCGGTGTTCTCCGAGTACCTGCAGATCCCGCAGGTGCCCGGCGCCGGCGAGCTGGTGATCATCTGCGCGGCGATCGCCGGCGCGGGGCTGGGCTTCCTCTGGTTCAACACCTATCCGGCAATGGTGTTCATGGGCGACATCGGCGCGCTGGCGCTGGGCGCGGTGCTCGGCACGATGGCGGTGATCGTCCGCCAGGAGCTGGTGCTGGTGATCATGGGCGGCGTGTTCGTGATCGAAACGCTGTCGGTGATGATCCAGGTGGCGTCGTTCAAGCTCACCGGCAAGCGTGTATTCCGGATGGCGCCGATCCACCATCACTTCGAGCTCAAGGGCTGGCCGGAGCCGCGCGTCATCGTGCGCTTCTGGATCATCTCGGTGGTGCTGGTGCTGGTCGGCCTTGCGACGTTGAAGGTGCGCTGATGACCGACACCGCGCGCCAGGCCACCCGACTCGACGCGATCAGCGGTCATTACGACCGCTGGCTGCTCGGGGTCGCGTGCGCGCTGGCGTGCCTGGGCGTGGTGATGGTCGGCTCCAGCTCGATCTCCATCGCGATCGATTACGGCGTCGGCCCGTTCCACTACCTGGTACGGCACGTTGCGTTCCTGGCGGTCGGGGTCGGACTGGCGGTGTGGCTCATGCGCACCGAGCTGAAGACCGTCGAGCACTACAACCACTGGCTGCTGCTGGGCTGCGTCGCCCTCCTGCTGGCGGTGTTCATCCCCGGCCTGGGCAACGAGGTCAACGGCGCGCGGCGCTGGATCAACCTCGGCGTGTCCAGCTTCCAGGCGGTCGAGGCGGTCAAGCTGCTCTACATCATCTGGCTGGCCAGCTACCTCAAGCGCTACAGCGACGAGGTCACCGCGACCTGGTCGGCGATGCTCAAGCCGCTGGGCGTGGCCGGGTTGCTGGTGGTGCTGCTGGTGCTGCAGCCAGACTTCGGTTCGCTGTCGCTGATCCTGGCCATCACCGGCGGCATGCTGGTGCTGGGCGGGGTCAACATGCCGCGGATGTTCGGCCCGGTGCTGGTCGGCCTGCCGCTGCTGGCGGTGGTTGCCATCGCCGAGCCCTACCGCGTGCGCCGGTTGACGTCCTTCCTCGACCCGTGGGCGGACCCGTTCAACTCCGGCTACCAGCTGACCAACGCACTGATGGCGGTCGGCCGCGGCGAATGGTTCGGGGTCGGCCTCGGCGGCTCGGTGCAGAAGCTGTCCTACCTGCCGGAGGCGCACACCGACTTCATCCTCGCCGTCATCGCCGAGGAGCTCGGCTTCATCGGCGTGTGCACGGTGATCGGGTTGTACGCGGTGCTCGTGGGCCGGGCGCTTTGGGTCGGACTGAAATGCGTGGAGATGCGCCGTTACTTCGCGGGTTACTGCGCGTTCGGCATCGCGCTGTGGATCGGCCTGCAGAGCTTCGTCTCGATCGGCGTCAACCTGGGCCTGCTGCCGACCAAGGGTCTGACCTTGCCGTTGGTGTCCTCGGGCGGATCGAGCGTGCTCATGACCTGCGCGGCGCTCGGCGTGCTGCTGCGGGTGTCGTACGAGCTCGACCGCGCGCAGCGGCAGGTCGCGCGTCTGCGCGGCGAGGCGATGCAGCCTTCCACCGGCGTGCCTCCGACCGCCCAGCCGTTGCCCTCGGTGGCCAAGCCTGCCGCCGCCGCATCGTCCAAGGCCGCGCGCGGCACCAGCCGCCTGCGCCAGCGCATCGAGCCGGTGCTCGGGAGGACCGGCGCATGACCGGTCCCGTCACCATCCTCGCCGGCGGTACCGGCGGCCACATTTTCCCGGGCCTCGCGGTCGCGCGCGAACTGATGAATCGCGGCGTGCCGGTGACCTGGCTCGGCGCCGACGGCGCGATGGAAACCCGGCTGGTGCCGCCCCATGGCATCGAGATCGACACGATCGCGGTTCGGGGGCTGCGCGGGAAGGGCATTGCGACCCTGCTCGGTGCCCCGCTGAAGGTTGCCAACGCGGTGCGCGCCGCCCGTGCGGTGCTGCGCGCGCGCAACTCGCGCGCGGTCGTGAGTTTCGGCGGCTACGCGGCCGGTCCGGGCGGCCTGGCCGCGC
>NZ_JBJXHK010000067.1:0-11376 GCF_046638635.1 Lysobacter zhanggongensis | reverse complement strand
CGGCGCCGCGGTCGCGCGCGCCCGGCTGGCGCTGGATGACGCCGGCGGTGGCCGCCTGTCCGACGTGGAGGTCATCTGGCGCCAGGTCCCAAAGGTCAGCGGCCGTGGCCATTACGGCCACCGCATCGCGTTCGGGGCGGACGGGCACCTGTGGATCAGCTCGGGCGAGCGGCAGAAGTTCGACCCCGCGCAGGACATGCGATCCAACCTCGGCAAGATCATCCGGCTCAACGACGACGGCAGCGTGCCGGCCGACAACCCGTTCGCCGCCGACGGTGGCGTGGCCGCGCAGGTCTGGTCACTCGGTCACCGCAACCCGCTCGGCATCGCGTTCGACGCGCAGGGGCGGCTGTGGGAACACGAGATGGGCCCGTCCGGTGGTGACGAGTTCAACCGGATCGAGCGCGGCGCCAATTACGGATATCCGCTCGTCTCCGATGGCGACCACTACGACGGGCGTCCAATTCCGGACCATGACACCCGGCCGCAGTTCAATGCGCCCGAAGCCACCTGGACGCCGGTGATCTCGCCGGCGGGGCTGGTGATCTACGACGGGGCGACGTTCCCGCAGTGGCAGGGCGATGCGCTGCTGGGTGCACTGTCGGGCCAGGCGCTGGTGCGCGTGTCGATCGATGGGGACAGCGCGCGCGAAGCCGAGCGCTTCGACATGGGCCATCGCATCCGCGAAGTCGAGCAGGGGCCGGACGGCGACGTCTGGCTCCTCGAGGACGGCGAAAGCGGGCGGCTGCTGCGGCTGGCCGCACCGGGCGCAGGCTGACATGACAAGGGCGCCGAGGGGCGCCCTTGTCGCATGCAACGGAACAGGCCCGGCCCGACTTACGTGCCGTCGCCGTCGGGCGCGCCGTCCTCGTCATCCATGCCGGTGCCATCGTCGTCCATGCCATCACGGTCGTTCATCGGATCCGGTTCGATCGCTTCGTTGTAATCGTCCCGGTCCGCCTCGCGGTCGTCGTCGCGGTCATCGACGTCGTCGACCGCATCGTCCCCGGTACCGGCCTTCGCGCTGGCACGGAACTCGGCGTCGCTCACGAAACCGTCGTCGTCGCCGTCCATCATTTCGAAGTTGGCGCTGAAGTCCGCATCGACCTCGCCCTCGTCCGCGCTGATCATGCCGTCACCGTCGGCGTCCAGCCGGCCCCAGGCGTCGCGCTGGACGACGGCCGAATGATCGGCGGCGTGCTCGGCACCGCGGGACTGCACCGGCGGGGGCGGCGGCGCGGCACCCAGGGCATCGTCGGCGACGTCGCCGGTGGGCACGCGCGGGTCGACGCTCTGCTCCAGCACTTCCTCGGGATTGACCTGCGGCGGCAAGGCGTTCTTGTTGTCGTGCTGCATGACATCGTGCTGCACGGTGTCCTGCTGCACCTTGGCGCGTGCGTTGGCGTTCGACTGCGGGCTCTGCGCGGCGGCCAGCGGTGCGATCAGGATGGTGCCGAGGGCCACGGCCAGCAGGCTGCGGTTGCGTGTGTTCATGCGGTTCTCCTGTGCTTCGTCGTGGTGCCCACGCGGGTGCGTGGCGGGGGCAGGATTTGCCGTACCCGCTGTATCGACGATGACGCCGATCGCGCCTAACGACGTTGTCACGCCGCGCTGCCGCCGCCTTAGCGAACTGGGCTGTTCAGGCGTTCGCCGGCATCCGGCGGTGGCGTTCCGATGCTGCCCTGCGCCATGTCCGTGCGCGGGGCACTCGCAGGCAACGCCATCAGTTGTACCTGCAGGTCGTGCAGGATCACGTCGTCGCCCGGCAGCCAGGTGCGGTCGTCGCGGCCGCGGTAGTGCCGATGGAACGCCGCCAGGGCCGCACCCGGGTCGGCCAGGTCGTATCCCACCAGCCGCAGGGCCGCCCACGGGTCGAAGCCGGGCGGTGGCAGCCCCACGCCCCCCGTCGGCCACGACCCGAAGCCGGCCTCAGCCAGCCGCTGCCACGGGAACCACGCGCTCGGGTCGTCCTTCTTGGTCGGCGCGATGTCGCCGTGCCCGACGACCAGGTGCGGCTGGATGCCGTTGCGTTCGACGATGTCGGCCAGCAGCACCAGCAGCGACTGGATCTGCGCCTCGCTGAAAGGTTCGTGGCCGTTGTTGTCGAGCTCGATCCCGATCGAGGTCGAGTTGAGGTCGCTGATGCCGGCCCAGCTGCTGTCGCCGGCATGCCACGCACGCGCCTGTTCGGACACCAGCTGGTAACGCCGGCCGTCGTCGCCGATCAGGTAGTGCGAGCTCACCGGGCCACCCGCGTTGCCCGTCTGCAGCACCCGCAACGCGCCCTCGGCCGAGTCCATCGCGGTGTGGTGCAGCACGATGACCCGCGCGCGCCGCGGCCCGTGGTTGGGTGACGCGTGCCATTCGGCAAGCGGGTTGCGCGGCGGCGACGTCGTCGTGCAGCCGGCCAGCGCGACGGCAGCGAAGGCAAGTGCGAGGAGCAGCAATCGCATCATGGGGTTCCGGTCCGATGGGTTGCGCACACCGTAGCGCAGCCCCCGCGTGGTCGCCGCGACGATGGCGCGGCGCGCGCCGTTCCAGTGACGGGACGGTGCATCCACGTTTTCGTGCCTTTGGGCGCGGCGCCGCGCACCCATCTTGTTCCCGCAGCGATGGCTGTCCGGGCATTCCGCCCGGGCCCGTCGCCGGACCATCGCCACTCCCTCCCCCGTCGCGATGTCCGCCAACAGGAGTCGATACATGAGCATGCGCAACCTTCTTTCCCGTGGTCTCGTCGCCGCCGTCCTCGGCATGGCCGCCTTGAGCGCCGGTGCCGCCGAGCAACCCGGCTTCTATGTCGGCGCCGGTGCCGGCCAGGCGATGATCGACGACGGCGCGCTCGACGACGAGGACACCGCGTTCTCCGCGTTCGCCGGCTACCAGGTCAACCCGTACTTCGGCCTCGAGGCAGGCTACGCCGACCTGGGCAAGACCGAGCCGCTCGGTTCGGCCGGGCCGGAGCTCGAAGCCGATGCCGCCTACCTCGTCGCCGTCGGCACGCTGCCGTTTACCGACCGGTTCTCCGGCTATGCCAAGGCGGGCTACAGCGACTGGAACGTTGATACTTCGATCGCCGGCGTGTCCGACGACGGCAACGACCCGACCTACGGCCTTGGCCTGCAGTACCGCTTCACCGACGCGGTCGCGCTGCGCGGCGAGTACAGCCGGTTCGAGATCGACGACAGCGAGATCGACCTGGCCCAGGTGCAGGTCCGCTTCGACTTCTGACGGCGTGCCCCGCCGCGGCGGGGCGTGACCGCGGGACACGGGTCGCCGGGATTCCGGCGGCCCGTTTTCGTTATGGGCCGGCGCGTGGACGCTGGGCCTCCGATCATGCAATCTGCCCCGGCAGCCACTGCAGGGGATGTCCTTGAACGCACCGAACCCGTCCGGCGTCGCCGCGCCTGTTCCCACGCCCACGCCGCCCGGCGACCCGACGATGGTCCGGGCGGTCAGCCGCTGGCAGTTGTTCGGCCTGTCGATCAACGACGTCATCGGCAGCGGCATCTACCTGCTGCCGGCGGCGGCCGCGTTGTTGCTCGGTCCGGCCAGCCTGTGGGCGGTGCTGCTGGCTGGCGGGGCGGTGGCGCTGCTGGTGCTGTGCTACGCGCAGGCGTCCAGCTATTTCGACCAGCCCGGTGGCGGCTACCTCTACGCGCGGGAGGCGTTCGGGCCCTTCGTCGGTTTCGAGGTCGGCTGGATGCTGTTCCTGACGCGCATCGCCAGCGCCGCCGCGCTGAGCAACGGCCTGGCCGAGGCGGTCACCCATTTCTGGCCGGGTGCGGCCGACGGCGGCGTGCGCATCGCGATCGTGGTCGGCTCGCTGGCCTTCCTGGTCATCGTCAACGTGGTCGGCGTCCGCGCCGCCGCTCGCACCGGCGTGTTCCTGGCGATCGCCAAGCTGTTGCCGCTGCTGATGTTCATCGCCATCGGTGCGATGTACGTCGACAGTTCGATGGCCGCGCCGCTGGCCGGTGAAATCCCGCTGCGCGACCTGGGCGAGGCGGCGCTGCTGCTGCTGTTCGCCTACGCCGGTTTCGAGAACCTGCCCGCGGCCGCCGGCGAATACCGCAACCCACGCCGCGACGTGCCGTTCGCGTTGCTGGCGATGATCGCCACGGTGACGCTGGTGTACTTCGCGGTGCAATGGGTCGCACTGGGCACCCTGCCCGGCCTGGCGCAGTCGCAGACGCCGCTGGCGGACGCTGCGGCACGCTTCGGTGGCGGCTGGCTGGCACTGCTGCTGACGGTCGGCGCGACGGTGTCGATCCTGGGCACCAACAGCAACACGATCATGCTCGGGCCGCGCTACCTGCATGCGCTCGCGCTGGACGGCTACGGCCCGCGCGCACTGGCGTCGGTGCACCCGCGCTTCCGCACGCCGGCGGTTGCCATCATCACGCTGGGCGTGCTGTCACTGGCGCTCGCCCTGACGGGATCGTTCGTGCAACTGGCGTTGCTTTCGGTGGTCGCGCGGCTGTTCACCTACATCGGCACCGCGGTGTCCGTGCTGGTGCTGCAGCGCCGCCATGGCGATGCACCTGGCGCGATGCAGCTGCCCGGTGGGCCGCTGATCCCGGTGCTGGCGTTGCTGCTGTCGCTCGGGCTGCTGGCCAGTGCGAAGCCGGAGAACCTGGTTGCCGGCGCGATCGCGCTGGCCACCGGCGCGGTGGTCTTCCTGTTCCGCCGCAAGCCGGTGGCCGCAACCACGACCCCCGGGCAGCCGCTGCCCTGAGGGTTCGGCAGGCGTTGGCTCGCCCGCCCGGGCGCGNGTGCGAAGCCGGAGAACCTGGTTGCCGGCGCGATCGCGCTGGCCACCGGCGCGGTGGTCTTCCTGTTCCGCCGCAAGCCGGTGGCCGCAACCACGACCCCCGGGCAGCCGCTGCCCTGAGGGTTCGGCAGGCGTTGGCTCGCCCGCCCGGGCGCGCGGCCCGGCCTACGCCGGGTTGGCAGGCAGCGCGTTGTGCACGTGTGTGGCAGCGATGGCGGCGTGTCCGGTCGCCACCGCGATCTGGTTGAGCGCGCTGACGACATCGCCGATCGCGTACAGGCCGGGGACGCTGGTCATCTGGTGCCGATCGACCCGCAGCGCGCCCTCGTCGTCAGTCACCGCGCCCAGGGCCGTGGCGAGCCCGGATTTCTGCCGCGCGCCGAGCATCGGGTAGACGACATCGAAGGCGCGGCTTTCGCCACCGATGAGAAAGTGGCAACGCCGGCCGTCGAACGACAGGCCGCCGGAAGGAGGCGTCACCTCGATCCCGGCATCGGCGAGACGGCCGCGCGCGGCGGCATCGTCAATCCCGTCGCTTGGCACCACCGCGACACGCTTCGAGAATGTGCGGATGAACTCCGCGTGGTTGACCGTTTCCGACAGCGGGCCATGCACCGCGATGTCCAGGTCGATCGCCTCGTAGCCATCGCAGACCGGGCACAGCCGCAACGCGCCGCAGGCGACCGCCTCTTCCAGCCCGTCCAGGGCCGGCATCACGTCCTCGCACCCGGTCGCCAGGATCACCTTGCGGGCGGCGACCTCCAGCCCGTCGCCGGACAGCACGAAGTTGTCACCGTCGCGCCGGATCCCGGTGACCTCGGTCGACTCGATCCGGGCATCGCACCCGCGCGCCTGCACCACCAGCCGCGCGAGGTAGTCGCGCCCGCTGACGCCCGATGGGAAGCCGGGACAGTTGTGGCTTTCCGGAATCCAGCGGGCGCGGCCGTTGCCGGCATCGATCAGCACCGCCGACCGGCGGAAGCGTGCGAGGTAGATGGCGGCCGTCAGCCCGCCCGGGCCACCGCCGACAATCGCACAGTCGAGCGGCTTGGCCATCGGTCAGCCCGCCAGCAGCGGGCCGGGTGCGCGGCGGGTCAGCCGCACTTGCTGTAACCGCAGTTCAGGCAGGTGGCACAGCCGTCCATGATCACCACGGCCTTGGTGCTGCACTTGTGGCACATCGTGGCGCTGGGCGGGAAGGCGACGCCGCCATCACCGGTGACCTCGACGTCCTCGTCGCGCGGGGCGTCACTGATACGCGGCTCGGGGAACAGCTGGCCGCTGCGGTCGTCACGGAGCACGCTGCCTTCCGCCGCCGGGGCAGGGGCCGGGCTTATTTCAGCGTTTTTTTTTGAGTCGAGCGCGGCGTAGGCGGCGCGCTTCTCGGCGATCAGCGCGCGCTGCTCGGCGCTCATCTCGGGGTCGTGCATCATCCCGATCGCCTTGAGGTGGTCCTCGACGATGCTGCCCAGCTCGGCCACCAGCGACGGCATGTACACGCCACCGGCCTTGAAGTAGCCGCCCTTGGGGTCGAACACGGCCTTCATCTCGTCGACCAGGAAGGTCACGTCGCCGCCCTTGCGGAACACGGCCGACATGATGCGCGTGAGCGCCACGATCCACTGGAAGTGGTCCATGTTCTTGGAGTTGATGAAGATCTCGAACGGCCGGCGCTGCTCGTGCTCGCTGCCGGCGTTGAGCACGATGTCGTTGATCGTCACGTACAGGGCGTGCTCGAACAACGGCGTCTTGAGCTTGTAGGTGGAGCCGATGAGGGTCTCGGGACGCTCGATCTTCTCGTGCATCTGGATGACGTTGGCGCCCGGCGTCGCGGCGGCCTCGGCATCACGCGCAGCGGCATCGGCTTTCGCCTCCCGCGCCCGGTCCTCCTGGCTGACGACGCTGTAACCCTTGATTTTCTGGTCGATCTTGACGGCCATTGGCCAGCTCCTGGTGTTGCGTATCCGGTACAGGCGTCCCGCCTCCCCGCCCGCTGGGCGGAGAGGCGGTCACGCGGCTTACGTGTTGCGGGTGCTGCGCTTGGCGGCCGACTTGCGGGCCGGCGCCTTGCGGGTGGCGGACTTGCTGGCGGCTGCCTTGCGGGCCGGCGCCTTCTTTGCCGGCGCCCGCTTGGTCGTCGCCTTCTTCGCGGTGGCCTTCTTCGCAGCGGACTTCCGGGCCGTCGCCTTTTTGGCAACGGGTGCCTTCTTCGCGACCGCCTTGCGGGCGGTGCTCTTCCGGCCGGTCGTCTTCGCCGCTGCAGTCTTCTTGCCGACCGTCTTCCGCGTCGCGGTCTTCTTGCTTGCGGACTTCTTCGTTGCCGCCTTCTTGGTCGCGGTCTTCTTGGTCGCGGTCTTGCTGGTTGCGGTCTTCTTCGTTGCAGCCTTGCTGGTCGCGGCCCTGGTGCCGGTGGCCTTCTTCGCCGCCGACTTGCGGGTCGTTCCGGTCGACGACTTCCTGGCCGGTGCCTTCTTCGCCGCAGTCTTCTTCGTCGTCGACTTGGTCGTCGCCTTCTTGCTGGCCGATTTCTTGCTCGCCGACTTCTTGCTCGCAGACTTCGTGGCGGCGGCGCGCTTGCCGACGCCACTGCTTTCCAGCTTGCTCGCTTCCTTGCGTGCGTTGGCGCTGGCCCGGGCCAGCTTTTTCTTGGCGTTTCCGACCGACGTGCTCGCCGCCTTGCGCACGCGGGTGGCGCTGGTGCGGACGGTGGCGGCGGCCTCGCCGGCCGTGGTGGCGATGGTGCTGCCGATGTTGCCGGCGGTTTCCTTGACGCTGTCGGCGGCCTGCGAAAGCGTGGCCGTCACTCCATTACCGTTGCTCATGTGCCCTCCTCGCGGGCGTCGTATTGGCTTGCGGGTAACGCGGGTGAAACCTTTCGGTGAAACCAGTGTGTTACCACGCCGATGCTATACCCGCGGCGCGCGGATGAGACAGTGAAGCCGGCCATCAGAACTTGCCGTAGTACCCCTCTTTCAGGGCGTCGAACAGGTTGGCGGCGGTGTGCATTTCGCCGTCGTACTCGATCTGCTCGTTGCCCTTGACCTCGACCACCTGGCCGTCCTCCAGCTCGAACCGGTAGGTCGTGTTTTCCAGGTCCGCTTCCTTGACCAGCACGCCCTGGAAGGCGGCCGGGTTGAACCGGAACGTGGTACAGCCCTTGAGCCCGCGGGAGTGGGCGTAGGTGTAGATGTCCTTGAAGTCCTCGTACGGGTAGTCGGTCGGGACGTTGGCGGTCTTGGAGATCGAGCTGTCCACCCACTTCTGGGCGGCGGCCTGGACGTCGACGTGCTGTTTGGGGGTGACGTCGTCGGCGGCGATGAAGTAGTCGGGCAGCTTCTCGGCCGCGTCGTCGGAGAACGGCATCGCCTTCGGGTTGACCAGCGCGCGGTAGGCCAGCAGCTCGAACGAGAAGACGTCGACCTTCTCCTTGGACTTCTTGCCCTCGCGGATCACGTTGCGGCTGTAGTGGTGGGCGAAGCTGGGCTCGATGCCGTTGGAGGCGTTGTTGGCCAGCGACAGCGAGATGGTGCCGGTCGGGGCGATCGAGCTGTGGTGGGTGAAGCGCGCGCCCACCTCGGCCAGCTCGTTGACCAGTTCCGGCGCGACCTCGGCCACGCGCTGCATGTAGCGCGAGTACTTGGCGTGCAGCACCCGGCCCTCGACCTGCTGGCCGATCTTCCAGCCGTCCTTCACCATCTCCGGGCGCTTGCGCAGCATCTCGGCGTCGACCTCGAAGGTCTCGGCCATGATCGGCGCCGGGCCCTTCTCCTTGGCCAGCTCCAGGCCCATCTCCCAGCCGGCGACGGCCATCTCGCGGGCGATGCGGTCGGTGAACTCGCACGACGCCTCGCTGCCGTACTTCATCCGCAGCATGGTCACGGTGCTGCCCAGGCCGAGGAAGCCCATGCCATGGCGGCGCTTGCGCATGATCTCGTTGCGCTGCTGCTCCAGCGGCAGGCCGTTGACCTCGACCACGTTGTCGAGCATGCGGGTGAACACGCGCACGACCTCGCGATACTCGTCCCAGTCGAACTCGGCCTTGTCGGTGAACGCGTTGCGCACGAACTTGGTCAGGTTGACCGAGCCCAGCAGGCAGGCGCCGTAGGCCGGCAGCGGCTGCTCGCCGCAGGGGTTGGTCGCGCGGATGTTCTCGCACCACCAGTTGTTGTTCATCTCGTTGACGCGGTCGATCAGGATGAAGCCCGGCTCGGCGTAGTCGTACGTCGAGAC
Source organism: Lysobacter zhanggongensis (assembly GCF_046638635.1). NCBI lineage: Bacteria > Pseudomonadati > Pseudomonadota > Gammaproteobacteria > Lysobacterales > Lysobacteraceae > Lysobacter > Lysobacter zhanggongensis. The sequence goes on along the minus strand of NZ_JBJXHK010000067.1, from coordinate 2,375 downwards.
CATGATCATGTCCCACAGGTGCCGCGCACGGATGTGGCCGTAGATCTTGCAGGCCACCAGGCCGTCGTCGCGGACGATGTAGTTGCGGTGGGTCGGCCACTCGCGCCACACGACCTGGGTGGCGTCGTCGAGGTCGACGTCGCCCTTCTCCTTGATGTTGACCGGGAACACCAGCGGCCAGTCGGCGTCGTCGGCGACGGCTTCCATGAAGCCGTCGGTGATCAGAAGCGACAGGTTGAACTGGCGCAACCGGCCGTCCTCGCGCTTGGCGCGGATGAAGTCCTTCACGTCCGGGTGGGAGACGTCGAACGTGCCCATCTGTGCGCCGCGGCGACCACCGGCCGACGACACCGTGAAACACATCTTGTCGTAGATATCCATGAAGGACATCGGGCCGGAGGTGTACGCGCCGGCGCCGGCGACGAACGCGCCGCGCGGGCGCAGCGTGCTGAACTCGTAGCCGATGCCGCAGCCCGCCTTCAGCGTCAGCCCGGCCTCGTGGACCTTTTCCAGGATGCCGTCCATCGAATCCTCGATGGTGCCAGAGACGGTGCAGTTGATCGTCGAGGTCGCCGGCTTGTGCGCCAGCGCGCCCGCGTTGGAGGTGATGCGGCCGGCCGGGATCGCGCCGCGGCGCAGCGCCCAGGTAAAGCGCTCCATCCAGTACTGCTGCTTCTCGGCGGTCGGCTCGGCCTCCGCCAGCGCCTTGGCCACGCGGCGGTAGGTCGCGTCGATGTCGGCGTCGACCGGCTCGCCGCTCTTGGTCTTGAGCCGGTACTTCTTGTCCCAGATGTCCTGGGACGCCGGCTGCATCGCAATGTCCTGGGTCGACGTGTCCATCTTCACCGCCTCGAGGCGCACCGTACTCATGCCTGTCCTGTCTCCTCGTGATGGCCGCGCATGGGGTCGCGGCGCTGTTGCTGCATTCTGGTTGTTGTCGCGGGTGGCCGACGACCGGCCGCACGGGGCGCCGGGCGCACCGCGTCATCGTCTTTGATTCTGGTTACCGGCGTGGGCGTGCCAAGGCCTGCTCCGTCCGTTGCCGGGGCCTGCGTCCTGCGGCGCTCCGGGCGATCTCGCTTGCTCAAGCTTCCCAAGGGCAACCCCTACGCTTGGGCTTTTTCTGCTACGTCGACCACAACATGTTGTGTGCGAGGCAGGTGGCCAAGCTACGCCCGGCCCCGGGGGAAGTCAACGCTTCCGCCGCCGTTTGGAAGCGTGTATGCCGACCGGCGCTGGGCCTGTCCGGATTGCGCGGCAACCCGCGTTATCGTCAGGTTGGCCCGGCCGCGCCTGCCGGCTTCACCGGCGATTAAATGGGGCCCGGCCACACTGGGCGGCCCCGGGTGCCGCCGTGCCCGCCGCGTCCACATACCAGCCTGCACCGATGACGAACACGACCCTGACCCCGCTCCGGATCCTCGCCGCGCTCGTGCTCGCCGCCGCGTTCGGTGGCTTTGCCGCCACCGCGCTGCGCGACGCCCTGTTGCCGGTGCATGCCACGCCTGCCGCCCCCGCGCCATCCACCGCGCTCGCCCCCGCGGCCGCGCAGCTGCCGGCGGTCGTCGGCGGCCAGCCGATCCCGTCGCTCGCACCGATGCTGGCGCGCGTCACGCCCGCGGTTGTCAGCGTGCACACCAAGCAGCGCGTGCGGATCCACAATCCGTTCGCCAACGACCCGATGTTCCGGCGGATGTTCCCGAACGTGCCGCAGGAGCGGATCGAGCAGTCGCTGGGATCGGGCGTCATCGTCGATGCCGCGCGCGGACTTGTGCTGACCAACCACCACGTGATCGAGGGCGCCGACGAGGTGTCCGTGACGCTGTCGGATGGCCGCACGATGGAGGCCGAGTTCGTCGGTTCCGACCCCGATACCGACGTCGCGGTGATGAAGATCCCGGCCGACGGCCTGCAGGAGATCCCGCTTGCAGACTCCGGCGCGCTGCGCGTCGGCGACTTCGTGGTCGCGGTCGGCAACCCGTTCGGGATCGGCCAGACCGTCACCAGCGGTATCGTTTCGGCGGTCGGCCGCAGCGGCCTGCGAGGGCTGGGCTACCAGAACTTCATCCAGACCGATGCGTCGATCAACCCGGGCAATTCCGGCGGCGCACTGGTCAATCTCGACGGGCAGCTGGTCGGTATCAACACCGCCAGCTTCAACCCGCGTGGCTCGATGGCCGGCAACATCGGCCTGGGTTTCGCGATCCCGGCCAACCTCGCGCGCAACGTGCTCTCTCAGCTGGTCAGCACCGGCGAGGTGCGACGCGGCACGCTCGGCCTGGACACCCAGGCGGTGACGCCGCGGCTGGCCAGCGGGCTGGAGCTGGGCGTGCAGCGCGGCGCGCTGGTGACGCGCGTGCTGGCCGGCTCGGCCG
>NZ_JBJXHK010000066.1:0-11604 GCF_046638635.1 Lysobacter zhanggongensis | reverse complement strand
GATCACCGGCGCCGGGTTGCCACCGGCCGCGGCCGTCGCGACCGCCGCGAACACATCGTTGTTGCCGCCCCAGACCGTGTAAAGCGCGTTCGGGTCGGCGACACCGCCGGTCGCGGCCAGGTAGTTGGCCACCTGGGTCGTCATGGACGGCACCGGCAGCGTGAAGCCGGGCGCCAGCGTCGCCGAGCTGTCCTCGCCGGCGCGCGCGCCACCGACCGCGTAATTGCTACCGCCCTGGTTGTCGGAGGCGGCGCCGGTGCCGTAGAAGTCGGCCAGGTATTCAGACCAGACCAGCCACGGGTTGGTGGTGAACCGACCCAGGATCGCCGCCTGCGGGCCGGCGACCTGCACCAGCGCCGGCCGGAAGTGCCCCGAATCGGTCAGGCTGTCGCCGAAGAACACCGTCTGCGAATACGGCGAATCATTGGCCGCCGGGCTGACCTGGGCGAAGGCCGGTGCGGCCGCCAGTGCAAGGGCGACGGCGAGTAGGGTGCGGGCTGGTTTCATCGGGGTGCTCCTGCGGTGGCGGCAAGTCGGCGCGACATGCGCCGGCGAATGGCCTGCATCCAATCACGGCCCCGGGCGCCCGACAAGCGCCGTCGGTCCTGTCGGGCGTGACCTATCCCGCGCGGCGCAGGCTGGACCACCACCCCGCTGGCCCGCGCGGACCGGTCGCGGGACAATGCGCGGATGGACATCACCCTCAATGGCGAACCCCGCACCTTCCCGACCCCGCTGACCGTCACCGCCCTGCTCGTGGCCGAGCACCTGGCCGAGCGCCGGGTCGCGGTGGAGGTCAATGGCGCGATCGTCCCCCGCAGCCGCCACGGGGAGCACGCGCTGGCCGATGGCGACCGGGTCGAGATCGTGCACGCGCTCGGCGGTGGCTGAGCCGCGGTGCGATAATCCCCGGATGACCAACGCTCCCAACGATTCCCTCGTCATCGCGGGCAAGACCTACGCCTCGCGCCTGCTCACCGGCACCGGCAAGTTCAGGGACCTGGACGAAACCCGCCGCGCCACCGAGGCCGCCGGCGCGGAGATCGTCACCGTCGCGATCCGCCGCAGCAACATCGGCCAGAACCCCGGCGAGCCGAACCTGCTCGACGTGCTGCCGCCGGACCGGTTCACCATCCTGCCCAACACCGCCGGCTGCTACACCGCCGACGACGCCGTGCGCACGTGCCGGCTCGCGCGCGAACTGCTGGACGGCCACAACCTGGTCAAGCTCGAGGTACTCGGCGACCAGCGCACGCTGTACCCCGACGTGGTGCAGACCCTGGCCGCCGCCGAGACCCTGGTGGCCGACGGCTTCGACGTGATGGTCTACACCTCCGACGACCCGCTGCTGGCCAGGCGGCTGGAGGAGATCGGCTGCGTCGCGGTGATGCCGCTGGCCGCGCCGATCGGCTCCGGGCTCGGCATCCAGAACAAGTGGAACCTGATCGAGATCGTCGAGAACGCCAAGGTGCCGATCATCGTCGACGCCGGCGTCGGCACCGCCTCCGACGCGGCCATCGCGATGGAGCTGGGCTGCGACGGGGTGCTGATGAACACCGCGATCGCCGGCGCGAAGGACCCGGTCCTGATGGCGCACGCGATGAAGCTGGCGGTCGAGGCCGGCCGCGCCGCCTTCCGTGCAGGCCGCATCCCGCGCAAGCGCTTCGCCAGCGCGTCCAGCCCGGTGGACGGCCTGATCGGCTGATGGGCGACAGCGAACACCCGTCCGGCAGGACCGCTCCGCCCAAGCCGTTCACCGTCACCCAGGGCCACCGCCAGGTGCGCAGCTTCGTGCTGCGCCAGGGCCGGTTCACCCCGGCGCAGCAGCGCGCGTTCGACCAGCAATGGGCGCGCTACGGCATCGACTACGAGGGCCAGCCGCGCGATTACGACGCGATCTTCGGCCGCAGTGCGCCGCGCGTGCTGGAGATCGGGTTCGGCAACGGCGAGGCGCTGCGCTTCGCCGCGCAGCACGACAAGGCGCGCGACCTGATCGGTATCGAGGTGCACGCCCCCGGCGTCGGCCGCCTGCTCAACGCACTGGCCGCCGACGACGCCGCCAACGTGCGGGTCTACCACCACGACGCGGTCGAGGTGCTCGACAACGAGGTCGCCGACGCCAGCCTCGACGAGGTCCGCATCTACTTCCCGGATCCATGGCACAAGAAGCGGCACAACAAGCGCCGGCTGGTCCAGCCCGCGTTCGCCGCGCTGCTGGTGCGCAAGCTCGCACCCGGCGGGCGCTTGCACCTCGCCACCGATTGGCAGGACTATGCCGAGCAGATGTGGGATGTGCTCGACGCAACCGCAGGCATCGCAAACCGCGCCGGTCCGCGCGGTTCGGTACCGCGGCCGGAATGGCGCCCGCAGACGCATTTCGAGACGCGCGGCCAGAAGCTGGGCCACGGTGTCTGGGACCTGCTGTACGACAAGCCGTCCGCGACCGCTCCCCAGGAGTCGCCGACCCAAGACGAGTAGCCGACCCCGGGCATGGAAACCGCGCTGACGCTCACCACCGACATGAAGCTCGTCCTCGGGCTGGTGGGCTTCACGATGGTGATGTTCCTGTTCGAGCGCATCCGCGCCGACGTGGTCGCGCTGGTCGTGCTGGTGCTGTTGGGCCTCTCGGGGCTGGTCGCACCGGAGGAGATCTTCAACGGCTTCTCCTCAAACGCGGTCATGAGCATCATCGCCACGATGATCCTGGGCGCCGGGCTGGACCGCACCGGCGCGCTCAACCGCCTGGCCGGCTGGCTGCTGCGGCGTGCCCACGGGGTCGAGCAGCGATTGCTGCTGCTGACCGGCGCGATCGCGGGCATCAACTCGTCGGTGATGCAGAACCCGTCGGTGATGGCGCTGTACCTGCCGGTGGCCTCGCGGTTGTCCTCGCGCACGGGGCTCACCCTGCCGCGGCTGCTGCTGCCGCTGGCCACCGCGATCGTGATGGGCAGTTCGCTGACCATGGTCGGCAACTCGCCGCTGATCATGCTCAACGACCTGTTGCTGCAGGCCAACAGCAACCTGCCCTCGGGCGCGGCCACCATCGAGCCGCTCAAGATGTTCGCGCCGCTGCCGATCGGCGCCGCGCTGCTGGCGACCTCGCTGCTGTACTTCCGTTTCTTCGGCAACCGCCGGCTGCACGAGGAGGAAGGCAAGGGTGTCACCCCGGCGCGAACCCAGAGCTACTTCGCCAACGCCTACGGCATCGACGGCGACGTCTACGAGCTGACCGTGACCGCGGACAGCCCGCTGGTGGGGATGTCGTTGGGTGAGGCCGAGGCATTGCACAACGCGCCGCTGATCCTCGCGCTCAAGACCAAGGAGGAGGCGAGGCTGTCGCCACCGGCGGACGCCCGGATCTGGGTCGGCAGCGTGATCGGCGCCATGGGCTCGCGCCGCCAGGTCGGCGATTTCGCGCAGAACCAGATGCTCCGCCTGAGCACGCGGCTGCGGAACTTCGGCGACCTGTTCAACCCGAGCCGCGCCGGCATCTCCGAGGCTGTGATCCCGGCCACCTCGAAGTTCATCGGCAAGACCGGGCGCGACCTCCAGTTGCGCAAGCAACTCGGGTTGAGCCTGCTGGCGGTCAACCGCGACAAGACGGTCATGCGCGAGAACGTGCGCGACGTGCCCCTGCGCGCCGGCGACATGCTGGTACTGCACAGCATCTGGACCGACCTGGCCGACGCGGCCAAGGGCAAGGACCTGGTGGTGGTCACCGACTACCCCAAGGGCGAGCAGCGCCCGCACAAGCTCAAGCTGGCGCTGGGCATCTTCGGCGTGGCGATGCTGCTTGCGCTGTCGTCGCGGCTGCCGGTGTCGATCGCGCTGATGACCGGCGTTGCCGGCATGCTGATCGCCGGCGTCATCCACATCGACGAGGCGTACTCGGCGATCAACTGGAAGACCGTGTTCCTGATGGCCTGCCTGATCCCGCTGGGCTGGGCGATGGACTCCAGCGGCGCGGCGGCCTGGGTGGCCGGCCACACGATCGAGCAGATGCCGGGTGCCACCCCGCGGTGGCTGCTGCAACTCGCACTAGGTTTGCTGACCACCGCGTTTTCGCTGGTGATCAGCCATGTCGGCGCGGCGATCGTCATGGTGCCGCTGGCGATCAACATCGCCCTCGCCGCCGGCGGCAACCCGACCGCCTTCGCATTGGTGGTCGCGCTGTCGGCGTCCAACAACTTCATGACCGCGTCCAACCCGGTCATCTCGATGATCACCGGACCGGCGGGCTACACCGGCAAGGAGCTGTGGAAGGTGGGCGCGCCGCTGTCGCTGGCCTACGCGCTGATCGCGGTGCTGATGGTGAACCTGTTGTTCTGAGGCTCAGGCCAGCCAGACCGCACCGTCGCGGATTTCCACCGCCACCGGCCGCAGCGACTCGCCGCGGCACGGACCGCCGACGCATTCGCCGCCCTGCAGTTCGAAACTGGCGCCGTGGGCCGCGCACACCAGCAGCCCCTCGCGACTCTTGAGGAACTGCCCCGGCGACCAGTCGAGCCGTCGGCCCGCATGCGGGCACACGTTCATCCAGGCGCGCACGCGGTCGCCGTCGCGATAGATCACGACCGATTCGGTGTCGCCATCGACCGTGGCCTCGGTCTCGCCGAAGCCGCCATCGGCCAGTTGGTCGAGCGTGACCAGCGGGCCGCCACTCACGACGGGATGCCTGTCTTCACGACTCTGTCACAGTTCCCGTGCTGGGTTTTTAACGAAGTTCTCACAATCCCCGCCCTGCCACCGCCGATACTGGGCCGTCCGGCGTTGCGCCGCATTGTGTCACGACCGTATCGATGATCAGTTCCAGCTTCCGTTTCGACAGCCACCAGTTCCAGTCCCGCATGCGCTCGGCGTTCGAGCCGCGCAAACCGCGCCATCGCGCCCTGCGTTTCGTGCTGGGGATGATCGGCCTGGGCCTGCTGGCCCTGCTGGTGATGTTCTCGGTGGCGCTGGGTGCGGCGATGCTGGTCGGGGGGCTGCTGTTCAAGGCCTGGCGCGGTCGCGGCAAGCTGGACAAGCGGCCGGACGGTCGACGGGTGGTGGATGCCGAGTACCGCATCGTCGGCAAGCCGGTCCTGACGCGCTGAGGCACTGTCCTACGTGGCCCCGCGTGGCGGCCAATCAACCGACGTGAAACCCATGACCGACGTGATCGCGGCGACGCCGCCGACGCGCCTGCGGATCCGTTCCGCAGCGGGCGACACCTTCCCGGTCCGGCGCATCTACTGCGTCGGCCGCAACTTCGCCGACCACGCCCGTGAGATGGGTGCCGCGGCGCCTGCCTCCAGGGCGGAGCGCGGCCACCCGGTGTTCTTCTGCAAGCCGGCGGACGCGGTCGTGCTAGACGGCGTGGTGCCCTACCCGCGCGGCACCGGGGAGCTGCACCACGAGGTGGAACTGGTGGTTGCCCTGGGCGCCGATGCGCCGGCAGGCCTGGTCGACCGCGACGCGGCCGGTGCGATGGTGCACGGCTACGCGATCGGGCTCGACCTCACCCGGCGCGACCTGCAGTCGGCCGCCAAGGCCAAGGGCCTGCCCTGGGATATCGGCAAGGCGTTCGACCATTCCGCGCCGGTCAGCGAGCTGGTTCCCGTCGCCGAGGTCGGTGACCTCTCCAGCCGCACGCTGACCCTGCGGGTCAACGACGAGGTGCGCCAGCACGGCGCGCTGTCCGACCTGATCTGGGATGTCCCGGACATCCTCCACGAGCTCTCGCGCCTGTTCGCCCTGAAGGCGGGCGACCTGGTGTTCATGGGCACCCCAGCCGGGGTTGGGCCGCTGCAGCCCGGCGACGCCTACGTCGCCAGCCTGGACGGCGTGGTGGAACTGCACGGGCGGGTGGCGGCGGCCGACAGCGGGTTATAGTCGCGCCGTTATCCATCGAGGGGATCGGCATGAGCCTGGTCAGCGAGTTCAAAGCGTTCATCAACCGTGGCAACGTCCTCGACCTGGCGGTCGCGGTGGTCATCGGCGGCGCGTTCGGCAAGATCGTCACCGCACTGGTCGACGGCATCATCATGCCGGTCGTCGGCATGGCGATGGGCGGGGTGGATTTCTCCCAGCTGTTCGTCGCGCTGGACGGGAATGATTACGCCACCCTGGCCGCCGCGCAGGAAGCCGCTGCCCCGGTGATCACCTATGGCGCCTTCATCCAGACGATCATCGACTTCCTGTTGATCGCCTTCGTGATCTTCATGGTCATCAAGGCCTACAACCGGATGAACCCGCCGGCCGAAGCCGCGCCGGCCGCCCCCGCCGAGGAAGTCCTGCTGCTGCGCGAGATCCGCGATTCGCTCAAGCGTCCCGGGCTCTGACCGCCGAACTGCCAAGCGCGGCAAACGCCGCGTGACTTGAGGCACCCCAAGCCGAAGCCGCGAGTTGTTACGCTCGTGGCTTCGTTCTTTTTGGGCCTGGGCCCTGCAGGAGACCTGATGCGCGCGATATCGACCGTGCTTGGAACCAAGGTACTGGGAACCGGCCTGGCCGCCTCCCTGCTGCTGGCCCTGTCAGCGCCGGCCGGCGCGCAGACCCGGATCCCGGAGCAGGCCGTCGACACCGCGACGCAACTGCGCGCGACCGCCCTGGCCAGCGACCTGGGCTACCGCATCACCGAATCACTGACGACCGAGGTCGGCCCACGACTGGCCGGCAACGAGGCCGACGCGCGCGCGGTCGAATGGGCCAAGGCGAAGTTCGAGGCGCTGGGCTACGACAAGGTGTGGCTGGAACCGGTCACCTTCCCCAAGTGGGTGCGCCGCAGCGAGAGTGGCCAGGTGGTCGGGCGCCATGCCCAGCCGCTGACCCTGACCGCGCTGGGCGGCAGCCCCGGGGGCACCGTCGAGGCAGAGGTCGTACGCTTCGCCGACCTGGCCGCGTTGCAGGCTGCACCCGCAGGGTCGCTTGCGGGCAAGATCGCCTTCATCGATTACCGGATGGAGCGCGCCCGCGACGGCAGTGGCTATGGCCCGGGCTCGCGCGTACGCAGTGGCGGCCCGTCGGCGGCAATCCGGGCGGGCGCCGCCGGCTACCTGATGCGTTCGGCAGGCACCGATTCGCACCGCAATCCGCACACCGGCATCACCCGCTTCGACGACGGCCTGGAGCCGATTCCGGCGGCCGCGCTGTCCGTCCCCGACGCCGACCAGCTCACCCGCCTGCTGGCGCTCGGCAAGCCGGTGACGGTGCGCATGGCGCTGGACTGCGGCTGGGATGGCGAGGCGACCAGCCACAACGTCATCGGCGAGATCACCGGCAGCAGCAGGCCCCAGGAGGTCGTGCTGATCGGCGGCCACCTGGACTCGTGGGACCTGGGCACCGGCGCCGTGGACGATGGTGCCGGCGTCGGCCTGACCATGGCCGCGGGCAAGCTGATCGGCGATCTGCCGACCGCGCCCGCACGCACGATCCGCGTGGTCGCCTTCGCCAATGAAGAACAGGGCCTGTGGGGCGGCAAGGCGTACGCGGAGAAGTACGCCGAAGAGGTTCGCCGGCACCAGATCGCCGCCGAGAGCGACTTCGGCGCCGGCCGCATCTACGCCATCAGCACCGGCGCACCGGAGTACGCCCAGAACGCCGTGAAGCAGATCGCCGAGGTGCTAGCACCGCTGGGCATCGAGTACGCCGGCGACGCGGGCGGCCCGGGACCGGACATCAGCCCGTTCGCCGCGCAGGGCCTGGCCTGGGCCCGACTGGCGCAGGACGGCAGCGACTACTTCGACCTGCACCACACCCCGGACGACACCTTCGACAAGATCGACCCGGCAGCGCTGGCGCAGAACGTCGCCGCCTATGCGGTGTTCGCCTACCTGGCCGCTTCAGCGGAAGGCGACTTCGGCAGCGGCGTGCAGGCCGACGGAGCGACCGACGGCAAGTAAGCTGTGGGCATGTCGCAGCGTTATGACGATTTCGGGAGCATCGCCACCGACCCCGTGACCGGGGTCTACCGGCTGGGCGCCAACGGGCCCAACCTGGCCACGGCGCTGGCCGCGGCCGGTGCCACCAAGCGGCGGGTGGCGCTGCTGCACATCGACATCGACATGTTCCGTTCGGTCAACGCGAACATGGGCGAGGACATCGGTGACCAGGCCCTGGCGGCGGTCGCCCAGCGTTTGCGCAAGGCGATCCCGTCGGATGCGTGGCTGTGGCGGCTCAACAGCGACGAGTTCATCGCCGGGCTGGGCTACCGAGACAACGAGCTCGACGGCGCCGGCCTGGCCGAGCGCCTGCGCGACGCGCTCGAGATCCCGTTGTCGATCCCGCCCTACACCCTGCCGATGACGATCTCGATCGGCATCGCGGTCTACCCCGACCACGCGCACGACGCCGCCAGCCTGCTGGCCAAGGCCGAGCAGGCGCTGCGTCGGGTCAAGGAGGAAGGCCTCGACGCAGTCGGCCACTACTCCAGCCGCCCTGCCCGCCCGCCCACCGGCGACGGCTTTGCCGGACGGCTGGTGGAGGCGCTGGACAAGGACGAGTTCCGGCTCGTTTACCAGCCGCTGGTCAGCGCCAGCGATGGCGGCCTGACCGGCTTCGGCGCACTGCTGCGCTGGCAGACCGACACCGGACTGCTGCGGCCGAACCGCTTCATGGACATCGTCGAGCGCGTCGGCCTGTCGGCGCGGCTGGGCGAGTGGGTCACCGAAACCGCGGTCCGGCAACTGGCCGACTGGCGCGCGCAGGGTCTCGACTACCTCGGCATGTCGGTCCACCTGGCCGGCTCGATGCTGGCCCAGGGCGACTGCACCGACCGGATCGGCGAGCTGTTGCACCGCCACGGCGTACCGGGCAGCGCGATGGAGTTCGAGATCTCGGAGAACGTGCTGGCACTCGACGCGCGCCAGGTGTTCGACACGCTCAAGGGCCTGCAGGCCCTGGGCGCGACCCTGACCGTGCAGGATTTCGGCCTCGGCGGGCTGAGCTTCGCCGCATTGGCGCAGTACCCGCTGGACCGGCTGAAGATCGACCGCAGCTTCATCCGCAACGTCGCCAGCGATACGCGCAGCGCCGCCATCGTGCGCGGCATCATCGCGATGGGCCACCGGCTGGGCATGAAGGTCACCGCCAAGGGCGTCGAGAACGAGGGCGAGCTCGGGTTCCTGCGCCGCAACCACTGCGACTTCTTCCAGGGCTACATTTTCAGCGAGCCCTTGCCGGCCGACCAGCTCGACGAACTGGTGCGCAAGCGGTTCCTGCTGCCCAGCGCGTTCGCCGCGACCCGCCCGGAGCGCACCCTGCTGCTGCTCGACGACGAGGAGAACGTGCTGCGCTCGCTGGTCCGCCTGTTCCGCCGCGACGGCTACACCATCCTGACCGCCAACAGCGTGCGCCAGGCGTTCGACCTGCTGGCCAGCAACACGGTGCAGGTCATCGTCTCCGACCAGCGCATGCCGGACATGAGCGGCACCGAGTTCCTCGGCCGCGTGCGCGACCTGCACCCGGACACCATCCGCATGGTGCTCTCCGGCTATACCGACGTGACCACCATCACCGAGGCAATCAACCGAGGTGCTATCTACCGGTTCCTGACCAAGCCGTGGAACGACGAGGAACTGCGCGAGCACATCCACGCCGCGTTCCGCGCCTACGAGCGGCGCGCGGCCGGCGAGCCGGCGTACTAGCCTTCGGGCGTTGCGGCCGGCGCGTCGGATACGCCGACGGACGCCGGCTGGCGCACCGGCAGCACCACCCGGAACGTGGTGCCTGCGCCCACCCGGCTGGACACCTCGATGCGGCCATGGTGCTTGGCCACGATGCTGTAGCAGATCGCCAGCCCCAGGCCGGTGCCACGGCCGATCGGCTTGGTGGTGAAGAACGGATCGAAGATCTTCTGCAGCGCCTCCTCCGGGATGCCGCAGCCGCTGTCGGAGATCGTGATCCAGGCTTCGTCGTCCTCGCTGCCGGTCGCCAGGCTGATCGTGCCGCGCTCGCCGATGGCCTGGCCGGCGTTGATCAGCAGGTTCATCAGCACCTGGTTGATCTCAGAGGCGTGGCATTCGACCAGCGGCAGCGTGCCGTAGTGCTTCTCGATCCGGACCTTGTACTTGAGGTCGTTCCAGACGATGTTGAGGGTCGACTCCAGCCCGCGCTCCAGGTCGGACGGCCGCATCGGCTCGTCGCGCCCGACCCGTGAGAAGTCCTTCAGGTCCTGCACGATCTTGGTGACCCGCTCGATGCCCTCGCGCGACTCCGCCAGCAGTTGTGGCAGGTCGCCGGAGATGAAATCGAAATCGAGCCGCTCGCGCATGCCGCGGATCGTCTCGCGGGCGGATGCGGGGTCGTCGGCGGCCAGCGCATTGGCGTAGCCCTCGATCAATGCCATCAGCGCGCCGGTGTACTCCTGCAGCGTGCCGAGGTTGGAGTGGACGTAGCCGATGGGGTTGTTGATCTCGTGGGCGACGCCGGCGGCGAGCTGGCCGATCGAGGCCATCTTCTCGGACTGCAGCAACTGCTCCTGCGCGCCGGCAAGGCGCCGGTAGGTGCGTTGCAACTCGTCGTGGCGCTGCTGCAGCTCGCCCTCGCGCACCGAACGTGCGGAGACGTCGCTGAAGGTCGCGAAGCGGCGGTCGGCCCGGCCTTCCGGGCCGCTGTAGAGCTTGACCTCGAGCACCATCGGCGGGTCGTCGATCGCGACCTCGCCGGTCCACTGGCCGTCGCGCCGCNTCGCTGAAGGTCGCGAAGCGGCGGTCGGCCCGGCCTTCCGGGCCGCTGTAGAGCTTGACCTCGAGCACCATCGGCGGGTCGTCGATCGCGACCTCGCCGGTCCACTGGCCGTCGCGCCGCGCGGCCTGCCAGGCGGCGTCGGTGGTGGTCAGCGCCAGCAGGCGTTCGGGGGTGGCGGACGGGTCCAGCCGCAAGGCGAGCGCGCGTGCGGCGTCGTTGGCGTGGATCACGCGGCCGTCGCCGTCGACCAGCGCCACCGCGGTGTCGAGGGCGGCCAGCGCCCAGGGCAGGTCGATCATCCAGTCGCCGTCAGGCGCGGTTGTTCCGGGTTGTTCGCTCATCCCACTCCGAGGCAGCGCACCTGCGGACGTGCGCCCGATTGCCCACCGGCATCGTACACGCCCGTCGATTCGACGCGGCCCAGGTGGCGGAGAGCCCAGTTCACCTCACGGCGGCGGCGGGCCAGCAGGATCGAATTGGCACGGTTGAGCTCGCTCAGCGCGCTGACCCGGGCCGGGTCGTTGCCGCGCAACGGCTGCGATTCGACCAGCCGCAGCGCGCGCAGCTTGGCCTGGGTGGAATCCAGCAGCGCATCGACGTCGTGCGAGAGCAGCGCCTGGCGTTCGGCCTGCAGGGCCTGCTCGAGCGTGTCGAGCGGGTCGGCCGCCGGGGCCGTCACCGGCTGTGCGACCGAGGGGTTCACTGGCCCAGCTCGCTCTCGAGCGCCAGCATGCGGGTGGCGATCTGCTGCGGGTCGATCCGGTAGCTGCCATCGGCCAAGGCGGCACGGACCTCGTTGACGCGGGCCAGGTCGATGCCGGGCGCGCCGAGTTCACGCTGCATGGCCTGCAGACCCTCGGCCTCGCCGGTCAGGCGGACGCTGTCGGCCGGCGGCCGCGCGGCCACCGGGGCGGAACGCTCCTCGCCCGCACGCACGGC
>NZ_JBJXHK010000065.1:0-11724 GCF_046638635.1 Lysobacter zhanggongensis | reverse complement strand
CGCCGGCCAGATGCACCTGAGCGCCTCCGACCGTGCGCGCCGCACCAGCAGCACCCGTGGCCGCGCCAAGCCGCGCCGCCACGCCGACCAGGCACGCTCGGGCACCGGCTTCACCCGGCCGACCGCGCCGATCGTGCGCGACGTCGCCATCGGCGAGACCATCACCGTGGCCGACCTGGCGCAGAAGATGGCGCTCAAGGGCGGTGAGGTGGTCAAGGCCCTGTTCAAGATGGGCGTGATGGCCACGATCACCCAGAGCATCGACCACGACACCGCCGCGCTGGTGACCGAGGAGCTCGGCCACAACGTGGTGCGAGCCGATGCGTCCGACGTCGAGAACGAGCTGCTCGCCCACGTCGAGAGCGTCGAGGGCGACAAGGTCGCGCGTCCGCCGGTGGTCACCATCATGGGCCACGTCGACCACGGCAAGACCTCGCTGCTGGATTACATCCGCCGCACCAAGGTCGCCACGGGCGAGGCCGGTGGGATCACCCAGCACATCGGTGCGTACCACGTCGAAACCGGCAAGGGCGTCATCAGCTTCCTCGACACCCCGGGCCACGCGGCGTTCTCGTCGATGCGTGCCCGCGGCGCGAAGCTCACCGACATCGTGGTGCTGGTGGTCGCGGCCGATGACGGTGTCAAGCCGCAGACCATCGAGGCGGTGCAACACGCCAAGGCCGCCGGCGTGCCGCTGATCATCGCGGTCAACAAGATCGACAAGTCCGACGCCGACCCGCAGAAGGTCAAGAACGAATTGCTCGAGCACGAGGTCGTGGCCGAGGAGTTCGGTGGCGACACCCAGTTCGTCGAGCTGTCGGCCAAGACCGGCCAGAACGTCGACGGGCTGCTGGATGCCATCTCGCTGCAGGCCGAGGTCCTCGAGCTGCAGGCCGTGTCCGAGGGCCGCGCGAGCGGCGTGGTGATCGAATCCGCACTCGACAAGGGCCGCGGCCCGGTCGCGACCGTGCTGGTCCAGCAGGGCGAGCTCAAGAAGGGCGACTACCTCGTGTGCGGCGTGCAGTTCGGCCGCGTGCGTGCATTGTTCGACGAGACCGGTTCGCAGGTCGAGTCGGCCGGTCCGTCCATCCCGGTGCAGGTCCTGGGCCTGTCGGGCGTGCCCGACGCCGGCGACGATTTCGTCGTGGTCGAGGACGAGCGCCTGGCCAAGGACGTCGCCCAGCAGCGTGACGCCAAGCGCCGCGAGTCGCGCCTGGTTGCGCAGGGCGGCAACCGGATGGAAGACATCATGGCGCAGCTGGGCACCGGCGAAGGCCAGCTCAGCCTGCCGCTGATCATCAAGGCCGACGTGCAGGGTTCGGTGCAGGCGCTGAAGGAAGCGCTCACCGCGCTGTCGACCGAGGCGATCCGGATCAACGTCATCGGCTCCGGCGTGGGCGGCATCACCGAGTCCGACGCGCAGCTGGCGTCGACCTCCAAGGCCACCATCATCGGCTTCAACGTCCGTGCCGACGCGTCCGCGCGCAAGGTCATTGAGACCAACGGCGTCGACCTGCGCTACTTCTCGATCATCTATGACGTGATCGACCAGGTGAAGCAGGTGGCATCGGGCATCCTGGGCGTGGAGATCCGCGAGGACATCATCGGCACCGCCGAGGTCCGCGACGTGTTCCGCAGCTCCAAGTTCGGCGCGGTCGCCGGCTGCATGGTGGTCGAGGGCGTGGTCAAGCGGAACAAGCCGATCCGCGTCCTGCGCGACAACACCGTCATCTTCGAGGGCGAGCTGGAATCGCTGCGCCGCTTCAAGGAGAACGTCGACGAGGTCCGGGTCAACACCGAGTGCGGCATCGGCGTGAAGCAGTACAACGACGTCAAGCCGGGCGACCAGATCGAGTGCTTCGAGCGCGTCGAGGTCCAGCGCACGCTGTAATCGACATGCCCAAGACCTTCCATCGCACCGACCGCGTTTCCGCCCAGCTCCGCCGCGAGCTGGGCGCCCTCGTGCACGACGCCGTGCGCGAGCATGGCCTGCCCTCGATCAGCGTGTCCGATGTCGAGGTCACCCGTGACCTGGCCCACGCCAAGGTGTTCGTGGTGGCGCTGCAACCCGAACGCGCGGCCGAGGCGATGAAGGGCCTGAAGGGACTCGTGAAGCCCCTGCGTTACGAGCTTGGCAAGGCGGTCAAGCTCCGCCATGTGCCGGAGCTGCATTTCCACTACGACGATTCGTTCGATCGGGGCGAGCGCATCGAGAACCTGTTGCGCGAGAACCCGCCGACGGACGTCGACGACGCCGAGTGAGCAGGCGTTCACGCACGGTCTTCCGCCCGCTGGATGGACTGCTGCTGCTCGACAAGCCCGCGGGCGTGAGTTCCAACCAGGCCCTGCAGCGGGTCCGCCACCTGTTCCGGGCCGCGAAGGGCGGCCATACCGGCAGCCTGGATCCGCTGGCCACCGGGTTGTTGCCGATCTGCTTCGGCGAGGCGACAAAGATTGCGGGGCTACTGCTCGGCGCGCGCAAGGCCTATCGGACCACCGCGGTGCTCGGCGTTACCACCGACACCGACGACGCCGACGGCCAGCCGCTGCGCGAACGGGAGGTGCCGACACTCGACGATGCGGCGATCGAAGCCGCGCTGGCACGGCTGCGGGGTGCGATCGTGCAGCGCGCCCCGATTTATTCGGCCCTCAAGCAGGGCGGTGAGCCGCTATACGCCAAGGCGCGCCGGGGCGAGGCGATCGAAGCGCCGGAGCGCGCGGTGATGGTGCATGCGCTGGACCTGCTGGAGCGCCAGGGGCCGCGGCTCACGCTGGAGGTGGAGTGCGGCTCGGGCACCTACGTCCGCAGCCTCGTCCGCGACCTCGGCGAGTCACTGGGGTGCGGCGCACACGTGGAGGTGCTGCGACGGCTCTGGGTCGACCCGTTCCGGACCCCGCGGATGTACACCCTGGAACAGCTCCAGGGGATTGCCGAGGCCGGTGGCGAGCCGGCACTGGATGCCTGCCTGCTGCCGATCGAGGCCGGGCTGGCCGAATTCCCGTCGGTCCAGCTGGACGCCCCGCAGGCGGTCCGGTTCGGGCGCGGCAACCCGGCGCAACCCGAGGCCGGACCCGCCGGCCCGATCGAGCCGGTCGCGGTATATGAACGCGAAGGCCGCGTGCTCGGACTCGGGCAACTGGACGCGGCCGGGATGGTGCATCCCCGGCGCCTGTTCACCTGGGCGACGCAGCTGCCCGGGAGCTGACGAACGGTTGTTTCCAGCTTGTGACCCCGGTCGCGGCCAGCTACAATTCGCAGGCTTTTTCAAGCAAACCTGCAACATTCTTCCAGCAAGCGGCGGACCGGGCGGTGCGTCGGCGTCGGCATTTCCGGCGGCGACAGCGTTCTGCAGGTCGCGCATCACGAGGCAATACCAGATGTCCATCGACACCAGCAAGATCATTGAAGACAACAAGCGCGGCGACAACGACACCGGCTCCCCGGAAGTCCAGGTCGCCCTGCTCACCGCCCGCATCGAGCAGCTCCAGGGTCACTTCAAGGAGCACAAGCAGGACCACCACAGCCGTCGCGGCCTGCTGATGATGGTGAACCGCCGTCGCAGCCTGCTCGACTACCTGCACCGCAAGGATGCCGGGCGCTACAAGGCGCTGATCACCAAGCTCGGTCTGCGCCGCTGATCGAAGTACCCTCCGCGGCGCAGTGATGCGCCGCGGTTGTTTTCGGGGTCGGACGACGGATCGGTCGGACGTCCCCGGGGTCGCGAGCCGGCGACCGACCGGGCAGGGCATGGGCACTGCGCGGATCGCACAGAACCGATAGGAACCCAACGTGGCAAAAATTACCAAGACCTTCCAGTACGGCAAGCACCAGGTCACCCTGGAAACCGGCGAGATCGCCCGCCAGGCCGGCGGCGCCGTCATCGTCAAGGTTGAAGACACCGTGCTGCTGGTCAGCGCCGTCGCCAACAAGACCGCGCGCGAGGGCCAGGACTTCTTCCCCCTGACCGTCGACTACCAGGAGAAGTTCTACGCCGGCGGCCGCATCCCGGGTGGCTTCTTCAAGCGCGAGGGTCGCGCGACCGAGAAGGAGACGCTGATCTCGCGCCTGATCGATCGCCCGATCCGTCCGCTGTTCCCGGAAGGCTTCCGCAACGAAGTCCAGATCATCGCCACCGTGATGTCGATGAACCCGGAAATCGACGGCGACATCCCGGCGCTGCTGGGCGCGTCCGCCGCGCTCGCGCTTTCGGGCGCGCCGTTCGACGGCCCGATCGGCGCCGCGAAGGTCGGTTACAAGGACGGCCAGTACCTGCTCAACCCGAGCAAGAGCGAGCTTGAGGATTCCAAGCTCGAGCTGGTCGTCGCCGGTACCCAGGCCGCCGTCCTGATGGTCGAGTCCGAAGCCGACGTGCTGTCGGAAGACGTGATGCTCGGCGCGGTGATGTTCGGCCACAAGGAAATGCAGGTCGCGATCAACGCGATCAACGAGCTGGTCGCCGAAGCCGGCAAGCCAAAGTGGGACTGGGCGGCGCCCGCCCGCAGCGACGCCATCGTCGGCGCGCTCAAGGGTGCCATCGGCGACCGCCTGTCGGCCGCCTTCCAGATCCGCAACAAGGCCGAGCGTCGCG
The DNA here is from genome assembly GCF_046638635.1 of Lysobacter zhanggongensis. Lineage (NCBI taxonomy): Bacteria > Pseudomonadati > Pseudomonadota > Gammaproteobacteria > Lysobacterales > Lysobacteraceae > Lysobacter > Lysobacter zhanggongensis. Next base: position 7,135 of record NZ_JBJXHK010000065.1, on the reverse strand, counting down.
ACGCCATCTCCGCGCTCAAGAAGGAAGTGCTGGCATCGCTGGCCGACCAGATCGAGTCCAACGAGTGGAACCCCGCCGAAGTCTCCAAGGAGTTCGGCGAGCTCGAGTACGAGACCATGCGTGGCGCCGTGCTCAGCACCAAGATCCGCATCGACGGCCGCAACCTCGACACCGTGCGCCCGATCGCCTCGAAGGTCAGCATCCTGCCGCGCGTGCACGGCTCGGCGCTGTTCACCCGCGGCGAGACCCAGGCGATCGTCGCCGTCACCCTTGGTACCGCGCGCGACGGCCAGATCATCGATGCCGTGTCGGGCGAGTACAAGGAGCACTTCCTGTTCCACTACAACTTCCCGCCCTATTCGGTCGGTGAAGCCGGCCGCATGATGGGTCCGAAGCGTCGCGAGATCGGCCACGGCCGCCTTGCCAAGCGCGGCGTGCTGGCCGTGATGCCGACGATGGAAGAGTTCCCGTACACCATCCGCGTCGTCTCGGAGATCACCGAGTCGAACGGTTCGTCGTCGATGGCCTCGGTCTGCGGCAGCTCGCTGGCGCTGATGGATGCCGGCGTGCCGATCAAGGCGCCGGTGGCCGGCATCGCGATGGGCCTGGTGAAGGAAGGCGACGACTTCGTCGTGCTGTCCGACATCCTGGGCGACGAGGACCACCTCGGCGACATGGACTTCAAGGTGGCCGGCACCAGCGAGGGCATCTCCGCCCTGCAGATGGACATCAAGATCCAGGGCATCACCGAGGAGATCATGAAGACCGCGCTGGCCCAGGCCAAGGCCGGTCGCCTGCACATCCTCGGCGAGATGGCCAACGCGCTGACCAACCCGCGTGACGAGCTGTCCGAGTTCGCGCCGCGCCTCATCACGATCAAGATCCACCCTGACAAGATCCGCGAAGTGATCGGCAAGGGCGGCTCGGTGATCCAGGCGATCACCAAGGAAACCGGCACCCAGATCGACATCCAGGACGACGGCACGATCACGATCGCCTCGGTCAACGCGATCGCCGGCCAGGCCGCCAAGGACCGCATCGAGCAGATTACCTCCGACGTCGAGCCGGGCCGCATCTACGAAGGCAAGGTCGCCAAGATCATGGACTTCGGTGCGTTCGTGACGATCTCCCCCGGGAAGGACGGCCTGGTGCACGTCTCGCAGATCTCCAACGATCGTGTCGAGAAGGTCAGCGACGTGCTCAAGGAAGGCGACGTGGTCAAGGTCAAGGTGCTGGAAGTCGACAAGCAGGGCCGTATCCGCCTGTCGATGAAGGCCATCGAGGAAGGCGAGGGCACTCCGGCCAGCTGAGCCGACGCCTTCTGCAGGACACACGGAAAAGCGGGCTTCGGCCCGCTTTTTCGTTTCCGGATGGCGCTGTCAGAGCAGGCGTCGCAGCAGGCGTGACTTGAAGCGCGTGTAGGGCGGGTAGGCGAAGCGAAGCGTGTCCAGCAGCGTGCCCTTGGAGAACACCGGCCGCAGCTGGCTGAAGGTATCGAACGAGTGGCGGCCGTGATAGCGGCCGATACCGCTGCCGCCGACGCCGCCAAATGGCAGCCCCGGCACCGCCAGGTGGGCGGCGCAGACATTGACGCCGATCGCCCCGGCGCGCACGCCGGCTTCGACCGCGTTGCGCACGTCATTGCGGCCGGTGAACACGTACGCCGCCAGTGGGGGCTCGCCCTGGCTGGCATGCCGGATCGCCGCGGCCACGTCGGGCACCCGGATCACCGGCAGGATCGGCCCGAAGATTTCCTCCTGCATCAGCACCCAGTCCGCCGGGGGATCGAGCACGACGGTGGGGGCGATGTAGCGCCGGTCCCGGTCATGCTGCCCGCCGATCGCCGGGTCGACGCCGTCGACTGCCGCGGCCAGCCGGTCGAAATGGCGCGCGTCGACGATCCGCCCGTAATCCGGATTGGCGGCCGGGTCCGGCCCGAAGAATTCGAGCAAGGCCTGGCGCAGGTGCCGTACCAGCTCGTCGGCGAGCGGTTCGACCACCAGCACGTGGTCCGGCGCCACGCAGGTCTGGCCGGCGTTGAGGAACTTGCCGTGGACGATGCGGCGGGCGATCGCGGTCAAGTCGCCATCGCTGACGATGGCGGGCGACTTGCCGCCCAGTTCCAGCGTCACCGGCGTCAGGTGGCGAGCGGCGGCGCTGGCGACGATCCGTGCGACGCGGGCGCCGCCGGTAAAGAAGACGTGGTCGAAGCGCTGCTCGAGCAGTGCCGAGGCGACCGCGGCGTCGCCCTCGACCACCGTGACCGCGTCGGGGTCGAGATATGCCGGGATCGCGGCGGCCAGTGCCCGCGACGTGGCCGGTGCCATCTCGCTGGGCTTGAGCAACACGCAGTTGCCCGCAGCGAGCGCACCGCACAGCGGCGCCAGCAGTAACTGCAGCGGGTAGTTCCACGGCGCAATGACCAGCACCACCCCGAGCGGTTGCGGCTCGTTGCGTGCACGGGCCGGCTGCAATGCCAGCGGCACCGCCACCCGCGAGCCGCGACTCCAGCGGCGCAGGTGCCGCAGTGCGTGGTCGACCTCGCCCAGGGTGAACCCGATTTCGGTGACGAAGCTCTCCAGCGCCGGCTTGCCGAGATCCTCGTGCAGTGCGGCGGTGAACTCGCCTTCCCGTTCGACCAGCATCCGTCGCAACGCCTGCAGTTGCTGCCGGCGCCAGTGCAGCGGTCGAGTGCGGCCGCTGAGGAAGGTGTTCCGCAGCCGGTCGATCCGGTCGTTTGGTGGCCGCGCACTCACGGGCGCGGCTGCCGGCCGGTGAAGTGGTCCATCGAGGAATAGACCTGGAACACCCGTCCGGCCAGCCAGTCCCAGGCCGGTTGCGGCAGCAGTCCGCGCAGCGCGCCGCTCAGCGCCACGGTCCACGGCAGCATCAGCCGCGGCTTGCCGCGCTTCATCGCCCGCCATGCCCGGTCGACCACGTCGGCCGGTTCCACCAGCGGCGTCAGCAGTGGCGGGCGGGCGCCGTCGAACATGCCGGTCTTGATGTAGCTCGGGATCAGGGTGGTCACTCTGACGTGGCGGTGACCGGCGCGTACCAGTTCCAGCCGTACCGAATCGCTCCAGCCGATGACCGCCCACTTGGACGAGGTGTACACGCTCATCATCGGCACCGACAGCATCCCCGAGGCCGATGCTACGTTGAGCAGCCGGGCCGGACGCTTGTTGGCGATCATCGCCGGCAGGAATTCGCGGGCGACGTGCATCAACGCCAGCGTGTTGATGCGGATCACGAACTCGGTGTCGCGTACCGGATCGTGCTCCCAGAAGTGTTTGCTGCGGACCACCCCGGCGTTGTTGATGACGATGTCCGGGTCGCCGACTTCGGCGCGCACGCGGGCCGCGGCCGTAGCGATGTCGGCCAGCGAGGCGAGGTCGACGACGTGGGCGTGGACCGTGCCGCCGAGGCGGACCAGCTCGTCGCGGGTGGCCGCCAGGGTTTCGCCGTCGATGTCCCAGAGCACCACCGCGGCGGCGCCCTCGGCCACGGCGCGTTCGGCGTAGAGCCGGCCCATGCCCATGGCCGCCCCGGTGACCAGGACGATCCTGCCTTCGACTGTCTGCATGCGGCTCTCCCCTCGATGCGCCCGATTATGCATCGGCGCCGCACGGCCATGCGCCTGCGTATTGAGGCCTGCGTCAATGAAAGTCGCGCGAGCGGGCATCCAGGTCGCCCAGCAGCGAAGTCAGGTTCTCCAGTCGCCGGGCGACCAGGTGTTGCACGCCGTCACGGCTCTCCAGCCGACCGTCGACCGCGAGCAGGCGGGATTCCAGCAACTCGCGCCGTTGCCGTTCGACGAGCGTGCGCCAGACCACGACGTTGGTCATGCCGTCCTCGTCTTCCAGCGTCATGAAGACCACCCCGCTGGCGGTCTGCGGGCGCTGGCGAAGGGTCACCAACCCGGCGACGCGCACGTTGCGGCCGTGCGGCATGCGGGCCAACTCGCCCGAGCGGCGGCAGCGCCGGCCCGACAGCGCCTTGCGGATCATTGATACCGGATGCTGCCCGAGAGTGGTGCCGACCATCGCGTAGTCGGCGCGCATGTCCTCGTCGGCGCTCGGCAGCGGCAGCACGATCCGGTCGTCATCCGCCTTCGCCGGCGCCTGGGCGAACAGCGGCAATTGCGGTTCGACTCCGGTGATCGCCCAGCGGGCGCGGTGGCGATGGCCGGCCAGGCCGCGCAGGGCACCGGCGTCGGCGAGCAGGGACTGGAGGCGGCGGTCGAGGTTGGCGCGGGCGCACAGATCGGCGACATCGATGAAGTCCCGTTGCCTGCGAACGGCCTCGATGCGTTGCGCGGCTTCGGGTTGGAAGCCGCGGATCATTCGCAAACCCAAACGGATCGCCGGTTGCCGTGCAGCAGGCGGTGGCGACGTCGGCGAGTCCTCTTCCAGGCTGCAGTCCCAGCCGCTGAAGCGCACGTCGACCGGCAGCGTGCGGATGCCGTGGCGGCGCGCGTCCTGCAGGATCTGGTCGGGCGAGTAGAAGCCCATCGGCCAGGAATTGATCAGCGCGCAGGCGAATGCCGCCGGCTCATGGCATTTCAGCCAGCTGCTGGCATAGGCGATCAGGGCGAAGCTGGCGGCATGCGACTCGGGGAAGCCGTAGTCGCCGAAGCCCTTGATCTGTTCGAAGAGGCGCTGGGCGTATTCGAGCGTGTAACCGTTGCGTAGCATGCCTTCGGTCAGTTTCTGGCGATGCGGTTCCAGCCCGCCGCGGCGTTTCCAGGCCGCCATCGACCGGCGCAGCTGGTCGGCCTCGCCGCCGGAATAATCGGCCGCGACGATCGCCAGTTGCATCACCTGTTCCTGGAACAGCGGCACGCCGAGGGTGCGCTCGAGCACGGCCTTGAGCTTCTCGGACGGGTAGTCGACCGGAGCCTGGCCGGTGCGGCGCAGCAGGTAGGGATTGACCATGTCGCCCTGGATCGGACCGGGGCGGACGATCGCGACCTGGATGACCAGGTCGTAGAAGGTCTTCGGGCGCAGCCGCGGCAGCATCGCCATCTGCGCGCGCGACTCGATCTGGAACACGCCGATGGTGTCGGCGCGGCTGATCATGTCGTAGGTGGGTCGGTCCTCCTTGGGGATGTCGCCCAGCTGCATGTCGCGCCGGCCCGATGCGCGCAGCAGGTCGAGGGTCTTGCGCACCGCGGTCAGCATGCCCAGCGCGAGGCAGTCGACCTTCATCAGGCCGATCTCGTCGAGGTCGTCCTTGTCCCATTGGATCACGGTGCGGTCGTCCATCGCCGCGTTTTCCACCGGCACCAGGGTGTGCAGCGGATGTTCGGAGATCACGAAGCCACCGGGGTGCTGGGACAGGTGGCGCGGCATGCCGATCAGCTCGCCGGTCAACGCGACCACCTGTCGCAGCAGCGGCGAGTCGGGGTCGAAGCCGCGTTCGCGCAGGTGCTCGGCGATCGGCGCATTNCCGATCAGCTCGCCGGTCAACGCGACCACCTGTCGCAGCAGCGGCGAGTCGGGGTCGAAGCCGCGTTCGCGCAGGTGCTCGGCGATCGGCGCATTGCCGCCCCAGCGGTCCATCGTCGAGGCCAGTTCGGCGACCATGTCGGTGGGCAGGCCGAGTGCCCGGCCGACGTCGCGCACCGCGCCGCGGCCCCGGTACTGCGTCGCCACCGCGGTCAGCGCGGCGCGCTCGCGGCCGTAGCGGTTGAACACGTACTGCAGGACCTCCTCGCGGCGCTCGTGCTCGAAGTCGATGTCGATGTCCGGCGGCTCGTCGCGCTCCTCGGAGATGAAACGCTCGAACAGCATGTTCATGCGTGCCGGGTCGATCTCGGTCACGCCCAACGTGTAGCAGATCACCGAGTTGGCGGCCGAGCCGCGACCCTGGCAGAGGATGTGCTGCGAACGGGCGAAGCGGACGATGTCGTGCACGGTCAGGAAGTACGACTCGTAGCGCTTTCTGGCGACGAGCGCGAGTTCCTTCTCGATCAGTCCGCCGGCCTTGTCGTCCACGCCTTCGGGCCAGCGCCAGCGCGCGCCTTCCTCGACCAGGTGGCGCAGCCAGCTGCCGGCGTCGTGGCCGGGCGGGACCAGCTCGTGCGGGTACTGGTACTGCAGGTCCCGGCGCATGTCGAAACGGCAGCGCTCGGCGATCCGCACGGTTTCGGCCAGCAGGTCGGCACCGTAGATGGCCGCGAGCGCGCGTCGGCCGCGCAGGTGGCGCTCGCCGTTGGGGAACAACCGGTGGCCGGCCTCGGCGACGGTGACGTGGTGGCGGATCGCGGTCATCGTGTCCTGCAGCGCGCGGCGCCCGCGGACGTGCATGTGGACGTCGCCGGCCGCCACCAATGGCAGGCCGAGGCGGTCACCGGCATTGCGCAACTGCGCCAGCCGGGCCCTGTCGTCGGGGCCACGATGCAGCTCCACCGCCAGCCACGTGCGGTCCGGGAAGGTGTCGCGGGTCCAGCCCGCGTGCTCCTCGTCGGGGGTCGCGCCCGGGACCCATAGCGCCAGCAGGCCGTCGGTGGCCGCGAAGTCCTCGCGCAGCAACCGGTAATGGCCTTTCGGTGCACGGCGGCGCGCGCGGGTGATCAACTGGCACAGCGCGGTATACCCGGCCTTGTCCTCGACCAGCAGGACCAGCTTGGGACCGTCCTCGACCTGCACCTCGCTGCCGACGATCAACCTGACCCCCGACCGCTTCGACGCCTCCAACGCACGCACGATGCCGGCCAGCGAGCATTCGTCGGTGATCGCCAGTGCGGTGTAGCCCTGCTGCTTCGCGCGCTCGAACAGCTCCGGCGCGACCGAGGCACCGCGCTGGAAACTGAAGGCCGACAGGCAGTGCAGTTCGGCGTAGTCGGGCAGGTGACCCATGACCGTGCTCAACCGAACCAGCCGTGCAGCATGAAACCGTCGGCGCGACCGTCGGCGGCGGGATCGCCGGCCGCGCGGAACGCCCAGGCGTGCTGGCCCAGGCTGGTCTCGACCAGGTAGTAGTCGCGGCGCACGTCCGCCTCCCACCAGCCTGATTCGATCCGTTCGGGGCCGGCCAGGATGCGGACGTGGTGGTCGCGCAGCGGCGCCGGGTGCGGCAGCAGCCAGCCGGGGCGCGGCAGCGGCGGTGCGGTGGTGTTGCGGGCGGGTTCGCT
>NZ_JBJXHK010000064.1:0-11899 GCF_046638635.1 Lysobacter zhanggongensis | reverse complement strand
CGTGCCGGGCGCTCGCAGGCGCGTGCCAGCCGGCGCACCCGCACGGGGACGCTGCGGACGCGCGTGGCGGCGGTCCAGCCAGGTGGTGGCGACCACCGCCAGCACTACCGGCAGGAACCAGCCGGCGAGGTAGGCTGCGCTGCCGACCACTTCCGGCAGCAGCCGCGGAAGCCCCAGCGCGAGGAACGCGACGTGCGTGGCGGCGCCGTTGGCGACCATCGCCCCGTAGTGCTCCTGCAGCCACCAGTTCGGCCGCGCCGGCATGACCCTGCGCCGGCGCCACATGTCGAACCCGGTGAACACGCCGACCAGCGAGAACCCGGTCAGCAACGTGCTCCCAACCGACAGGCCCAACGCCAGCACTCCAAACCCGGCGAGCGGGTTGGCGATGGCCAGCGCCGCATGCATCCGGCCGAAGTAGCGCGTCGCCGACGCCCGGTCGCGAATCGCGCGCCACGACAGCCACACCGAGGTCGATACCAGCAACAGCAGGTAGGCGAGGAACGTTGCGCCTACGGTCTGGCCGTCCAGCGCGCGCGCCACTGTCAGCGGCACGCCGGTCACGACCACCACGGCCATCGCCAGCAGGTAGACGCGGCCGACCAGCCGGTGGGGCCGACTGCCCTTGCGCAGCGCAGCGGTGGTCCAGAACGTCAGCAACGCCACGGTTCCGGCGGCAACGTGCGGCAGGGCGAAGGCGGACAGGACTTCCATGGCGGCGGCTCCTTTGAAGGTGCCGCCAGCGTCGCGCGGTGGCGGCGCCCGCCGCAGTCCCGCCGGTCACCGCTTCGACCTGCCGGAAGTCACTTTCTGGTGCCGATGCATTGCGCCGCTGCGCGCGCGCGGCCAGCATCCGCCGCATGGAACTGTTGCGCGCACTCACCCAGCCACTGGTGCTGGCCGGACTGGTCACCTGGGCCGCGGTCGCGCTCGGGCTGCCGGTGGAGCAGTCGGGCCGGCCGGCGCTGATGTGGTCGCTGGCGCTGGCCTACCTGGTCGGGTTCGTCGCGATCGACGTGCTGCCGGGGCGGTGGCAGCAGCGCCTGCGGATGCCCTTGTTGGCGCTGCAGGCGGCCTGCGCGCTGGCGCTGGTGTGGCTGGCCCCGCGCGGCGGCACTGCGCCGGTGCTGCTGGTGGTGCTGGTGGCGCAACTGGCGATGGCGCTGCCGCCGCGGGTGACGGTGCCGGCGGTGGTGGTGCTCAACGTCGCGCTGTACCTGCTGCTGCGCGAGGCCGGCTACACGCAGCCACTGCTGGTCACCACGCTGTATGTCGGGTTCCAGGCCTTCGCCGCGCTGACCGCGCACTATGCCCGCACCGCCGAGGCCTCGCGCGACGCGCTGGCAGCGGTCAATGCCGACCTGCTGGCGACCCGTGCGCTGCTGGCCGACAGCGCGCGCAGCAACGAGCGGCTGCGGGTCGCACGCGAACTGCACGATGTCGCCGGCCACAAGCTGACCGCGCTCGGCCTCAACCTGCGACTGCTGGAGGCCGACCCGGCGCTGCGCATGCGCGATGAGCTGCGCACCTGTCGCCAGCTGTCGTCGGAACTGCTCGGCGATCTGCGCAACCTGGTCGCGGCGATGCGCCAGGACGACGGCCTCGACCTCGCCACCGCCCTGCATGCCCTCGCCGCGCCGTTGCCGCGGCCGTCGCTGCAACTGCGGATCGACCCGTCAGCCAAGGTGACCGACCCCGCCGTGGCCGAGGCGATCGTGCGCACCGTGCAGGAGGCGCTGACCAACGCCGCCCGACACGCCGGCGCCGAACGGCTGACGGTGGCACTGGTCCGCGACGGCGACACCCTGCGTCTGCGGATCGACGACGATGGCCGCCTGCGCGGGCCGCTGCGCGAGGGCAACGGCCTGGCCGGCATGCGCGAACGGCTGGCGATGCTTGGCGGCCGTCTGGCGCTGTCGACCGGTGACGCCGGCGCACTGCGGATCGACGCGGAGATCCCGGTATGAGCGCGCCCCCGGAACCCTTGCACGTCGCCCTCGCCGACGACCAGGCGCTGGTGCGCGCCGGCCTGCGCGCGCTCCTGCAGCAACAGGGCATCGTCATCGCGGTCGAGGCCGACGACGGAGAGGCACTGGTGGAACAGCTGCAGACTCAACCGGTCGATGTCGTCCTGAGCGACGTGCGCATGCCCGGCGTCGACGGCATCGAGGCGCTGCGCCGGTTGCGTGCACGCGGCGACACCACGCCGGTGCTGCTGCTGACCACCTTCGACGAACCCGACTTGCTGCTGCAGGCGACCCAGGCCGGCGCCCAGGGGTTCCTGCTCAAGGACGCCGCGCCGGAAGACCTGCGCGCGGCGATCCAGGCCGTCGCCGGGGGCGCCTCGCTGCTGCAGCCGGTCAGCACCGACCCGATCCGCTCACGCTACCGCTACCACGCCGACGACGCCCCGAAGGAGCGCTTCAGCGAGCGCGAGGTCGCGATCCTGCGACTGCTTGCCGGCGGCTACTCCAACAAGGAGATCGCCCGCGCGATGTTCCTCGCCGAAGGCACGGTCAAGAACTACGTCTCGGTGATCCTCGACAAGCTCGACACCCGCGACCGCACGCGCGCGGTTCTCAAGGCGATCACGCTGCGGGTGATCTGAGCCGGGGGATCAACAGGGCGATCTGCACGGTCATCGGCGCCGGCACCGCCTGGCTGAACCGGGATTCATCGACCCTGCACCTACCTCTCACGAGCGCGCAGGGATGATGCCGCGCTTTCCGATCTCACTCCCTGCGACCCATGCTGGCCACGCTACGCCCCATGAACTTCTCCCACGACGAACTGCTGCTGGAACTGGACCACATCGAGGCGACCATTGCGCGTGCGGTGCGCCAGGCCGGTTCCGGCCACGACCCGACGCTTGAGCGCCAGCTCGACGCCCACGGTCGCAGCCTGCGGGCGATGCTCGATGCCGAGGCGGCGGTGGTGGTGGACGACGTCCTCGATGCCGCCAAGCGCGTACTCGACGCGGCCGAGCCGGCTGCGCCACTGCTGATGCTCGACATGGCGCGAGCCAACCTGGCCGCGGTGGTGCGGCGCTCGCAACGGCTGCGTCCGGCGGCCTGATCGCCCGCCGCTGCGGGGCTTCGCGCGCCCGCCCGGCTTACAATCGCGGTTCCGCCACTGCCGAAGCCGCCATGACCGCTCCCGCCACTCCGGGCCCCGCCGGGTCGACCACGTCCTGTTCGCTGACCCGCTTCCTGATCGAGGAGCAACGCGCGGGCCGGGTCGGCCCTGACCTGCGGCTGCTGATCGAAGTGGTCGCGCGCGCGTGCAAGTCGATCTCGATCGCGGTCGGCAAGGGCGCGCTCGGTGGCGTGCTCGGCGACGCCGGCACCCCCGGCGCGGCCAGCGTGAACATCCAGGGCGAGGCGCAGAAGAAGCTCGACGTGATCGCCAACGACGTGCTGCTCGAAGCCAACGCCTGGGGCGGCCACCTCGCCGGCCTGGCGTCGGAGGAAATGGACCACAGCATGCCGATCCCGGATGTCTATCCGCGCGGCAATTACCTGCTGCTGTTCGATCCGCTCGACGGCTCCAGCAACATCGACGTGAACATCTCGGTCGGCACGATCTTCTCGGTGCTGCGATGCCCCGAGGGCGTTACCACGCCGGGCGACGAACACTTCCTGCAGCCGGGCACCGCGCAGGTCGCCGCCGGCTATTGCACCTACGGGCCCAACACCACGCTGGTGCTGACCGTGGGCCACGGCACCCACGCCTTCACCCTTGACCGCGAGATCGGCAGCTTCATGCTGACCACCCGCGGCATGCGGATCCCGGAAGAGACCCGCGAGTTCGCGGTCAACATGTCCAACCAGCGCCACTGGCAGCCGCCGATGCAGGCCTACATCGCCGACCTGCTGGCCGGTACCACCGGTCCGCGCGGCAAGGACTTCAACATGCGCTGGGTCGCCAGCATGGTGGCCGACGTGCACCGCATCCTGACCCGAGGCGGCATCTTCAGCTATCCGCTGGACGCCAAGTGCGAGGCCAAGGGCGGCAAGCTGCGGCTGATGTACGAGGCCAACCCGATGAGCTTCCTGGTCGAGCAGGCCGGTGGCGCCGCGAGCACCGGCCGGGCCCGAATGATGGAGGTCCAGCCCAGCGGACTGCACCAGCGGGTGCCGGTGTTCCTGGGATCCCGGGCCGAGGTCGAGGCCGCGGTGGGATACCACCTCGAACACGATCGCGCCGCCGCCGCGGCGGTCGGCTGAACCGGCGCGCTTGCTGGACCCGAATGGCCGCCGCTGACCGTTCGCGGCGGCCACTCGCGTTGGATTGACTTGCCCCGGGGAGTCGGCGCGGAGGGCGCGACGGGGCAAGGAGCGAGGGAGTGGCCAACGATGAAGTGCACGGTGGCGCCGTGCAGGGCAGGGATGCACGCGACCTGATCTACGTGACGCGCGGCGGTGCCGGGCGCGTGCTGTCGCTCGGTGGCCTGCAGCGGATGGGCTGGGTGCTGCGGCGCGCGCCGGACGCGCGACAGGTGATGAAACTGCTGCAGTCCCGGCCCGGGCATCCGTACGCGGCGTTGCTGGACCTGCGCGAGGGGTTTTCCGAGCACGACCTGGCCGAGTTCGGCGATGCATTGTCGGCCGGCAACATCGGCTGGGTGGCGGGCGTGGACGCCGACCAGCTCAGCGACGAGCCGGTGCGCCGGCTGATCCGCGACTACTGCTACGACTACGTCACCCTGCCCTGCCCCGAAGGTGTGCTCAACACCGTCGTCGGCCACGCGCACGGAATGGCGCGGCTCGGCAGCGGCCGGGTCGACCGGGTCAGCAGCGCGGGCAGCGACGACATGATCGGCGACAGCCCGGCGATGCAGGCCCTTAACCGCACGCTGCGCAAGGCCGCGCTGACCGAGGCGCCGGTGTTCATTGCCGGCGAGACCGGCACGGGCAAGGAACTCGCGGCGATGGCGGTGCACCGGCATTCGCATCGCCATGCGCATCCCTTCGTCGCGATCAACTGCGGGGCGATCCCGCACGAGCTGGTGCAGTCCGAGCTGTTCGGCTACGAGCGCGGCGCCTTCACCGGTGCGCAGCAACGCAAGCTGGGCCGGTTCGAGATGGCCAACGGCGGCACCCTGTTCCTCGACGAGATCGGCGACCTGCCACTGGAAAGCCAGGCGTCGCTGCTGCGGTTCCTGCAGCAGGGCAGCTTCGAGCGGCTCGGGGGCCACGAACAGATCCGCGTCGACGTGCGCATCATCTCGGCGACCCATCACGACCTCGAGCAGGCCGTCGACGAGGGCCGCTTCCGCGCCGACCTCTACCACCGGCTCTGCGTGCTCAGGCTGCAGCAGCCACCGCTACGCGACCGCGGCGCGGACATCGACAAGCTCGCCGACCACGCGCTCAAGCGTTACTCGGACGAAGGCCAGCACGCGCTGAAGGGTTTCGCCCCGTGCGCACGCCAGGCGCTGCACAGCCACCCGTGGCCGGGCAACGTGCGCGAGCTGATCAACCGCGTGCGACAGGCGGTGGTGATGGCGGAGGGACGCCTGATCACCGCCGAGGACCTGCATATCGACGGACCCGCGTCACGACCGCCGCCGACGCTTGAGGACATCCGCGACGCGGCCACCCGCTGCGCGATCGAACAGGCGCTGCAGCGCAACCGCGGTCGCCTGATCGACACCGCGCGCGAACTGGCGATCTCGCGGGTGACGCTGTACCGGCTCATGGGGCGCCACGGTCTGCGCGAAAGCGAGTCCGACGGCAACGACCGGTCGGTACGTATCTTCTGAACCCGCCCCGACGTGTCACGGCAAAGCGCCGCAACGGTGATCGGTTGCGGCGCTTTGCGTTGGTGCCTGCGTGGACCGGTCAGAACGTGTGCGAGGCGCGCAGGCCCATGACGAAGTTGGGCGCGTCGGGGGTCAGGCCGATGGTCGCCTGGCTGCTGAGCGTCCAGCCCGACCGCAGGGCGTAGGTGCCACCGACGTTGAACGTGGAGCTGTTGCTCGAGCTGCCCGGCACCCGCATCTCCGGACCATCGGGCGACGTGGTGTGGGTGGCGGCCGAGAACGCGCTGCCGATGCTGAAGCTGATCGCCGAGCGGTCGTTGAGCGCGATCGCCATGCCGGCGCTCAGCTGGATGGTGTTGCCCAGCGACACCTCGGCTGGCGAGACCTGGTCGAGCACCGGCGAGATGTCGTCGAACTCTTCCGGACGGTAGATGGTGTATCCCAGGTTGCCGAACAGGATCACCGGGTCATAGGTGCGCAGCGCCGAGACGTTGAAGGTCGCGCTCCACAGGCCGGTGCCGGTCGGCAGGTCCTCGGGGATGTTGAGGTTGTTGTTGTCCTCGTCGGCCATGATCAGCTTCAGGCCGAAGGGGTGGCGCCCGGTTGGCGCGCGCACCCGCAGGCTGGTCACGATGTCGGGCCAGGTGGCCGACTCCTTCACCCACTGGTAGTAGGCCGCGACACTGACGTCGCCGATCCCGCTCGAGCTCAGCTGCACCTCGCTGATCTCGGTGGAGGCACCGCCGGCGCCGCCGCTGACGAACCGGGTGTCGCGCTGGACCCAGGGAATGTTGCCTTCGATGCTGAAGCGGTCGGTCAGCCCGTAACGCCCGGACACGTCCAGTGTCATCACGCTGGCCTTGGTCTGGTCGAGGTTGAGCGTGCCGAGGAAGATGGCGTCGAGTGCCAGGAACCCGCTGAGCGCGAGTTGCCGGCGGTCGTAGTAGCTGTAGTTGAGTCCGGTCTCGAAGGTGAAGCGGCGCTCGAACAGCGGCGCGTGCTCGCGCACCACCAGCGCCTTCTCCTGTTCGCGGCGCTCCTCGTCCTCGTCCCGGCGCGCCTCGCCGACCTGCAACGGCTGCTGCGGGTCGNGCTCGAACAGCGGCGCGTGCTCGCGCACCACCAGCGCCTTCTCCTGTTCGCGGCGCTCCTCGTCCTCGTCCCGGCGCGCCTCGCCGACCTGCAACGGCTGCTGCGGGTCGGTGGGCGGCGACTCCTGCGTCGCCAGCTGGCCCGCCGCACGCGCGGTCTCCTGCGCGGCGGCGTCCTGCTCGACCGACTGCGGCCCGGGCGTGGACGTGAGACCTCGGCCGCGCTGCTCCATCAGCAACGCGTCCAGCTGCTGGCGCAGGCTGTCGATCTCGGCCTGCTGGCGCCCGAGTTGCTCGATCATCTGCCGGAGCAGTTCGTTGGTGGCTGCATCGCTCGCGGGATCCGCGGCGTGGGCCGCGCCGCTGCCGAGCGCCAGCGCGATGGCGAGGAACAGCGGCCGGGCAACGGGCGACGGGGTGTTCAAACGCATGATCGGGGCATCCCTGGAATGACTCTCCGCGCGTTCCACGCGGCCCCCCTGATCAACGGCCGACTCCATCCATTCCGGCCAGTGCCTGCTTGATGCCCAGGTGCTGCTGCCAGCTGTCGGGCATGGCGGCAGTGAACAGCTGCAGGCGCAGCTGGTTGCGCCCGGTGACGTTGTCGCCCGCGATCTGGCCGAGCTGCCGGATCGAGCCATTGGCGACGTCGCCACCGATGTGCTGCGACAGCAGCGCGCCGGGCCCGGTGATGCTCAGGCTGGCGCCGAGGGCGGGGTCGAAACTGATGCTCGCCGTCATCGGCCCGGCCGTGCTCGCGCTGCTGGCGAGGCCGTTGAAGGTGCCGCCGGCGCCCGCGGCGGGCGTGAAGCTGATCGAGGTGATGTTGCCCAACCGGTTGCCGTCACCGGCGATCTGTGCGATCTGGCCGATGCCCTGGACCTGCAGGTGTTCGCCACCGCCGGCCTGCTGTCCGCCGGCCGGCGCGAGACCGCTGCCGGCGCCGGACCCGCTTTCGCTGTGGACCTGGACCAGGTAGCCACCGTTGCCGTCGGGCACCACCTGCAGCGTGCCGGTGGCATGTGCGGTGCCGCCCTGGGCGTTGTGCAGGGTGGACACCAGGTCGATCCGAAGGCCGACCAGCATGTTGGCGCCGTAGAACTTGCCGCTGACCTCGGACAGGGTCGCGTCGTCGACCAGCTGGGCACGCAGAGGAGGCAGGGCGGACCCGGCAAATGCCGGGCCCGCGCCTGCCACGAGGATCCAGAACAGGGCACGGGGGAGTGTATGTCGGTTCATGGAAACCTCGTTTACGGAAGCCGCGATGTGCTCAGAACAGGTCGGCGTGGACCAGGCCGAACTCGACCACGCGCGGCGGCGTGGTGGCTCGGTCCAGTGCGTCGACCCGGCGCTGGAGCGCAGGCGAACTGCGGCTGTTGACCAGGTACGAGTCCGGATCCATCGGTCGGTCGCCCACCACGGCGAGCACGATCCCGTTCCAGCCCTCGACAAAATCGCGCTCGTTCATCACCCGGTGGCCGAGCGCGGGATCGGCGACGAAGACACGCCCGGCGTCGGCGCCCTTCACCACCACGAAATGCTTGTAGCCCTTGAGGTCGAGCAGCGCGATCACCGGCATCTGCAACCGGTAGAGCGCGTCGGGCTCGATCTTGAAACCGTGGGCGCGCAGGCCGAGCGTCTCGACGTAGCGCTTCATGTCGAGCATCGAGAAGCCGTTCTGCACCACCTGCCTGGGATCGACCCCGACCATCATCCGGCGGATCATTTCCTGCTCGTCGGTCTCGATGCCGTAGCCGTACTGCAGCACGCTGCCCAGCGCCGCCGAGCCGCAACTGAAGTCGTACTGCTGCGGCATCAGTTCGCGGAAGCGCAGGTCGCGGAAGGTCCTGACCTGCTTGCTGACCGGCGCGGTGCCCAGCTGGCCGGCGTTGAAAGCGGTCTGCGCGTGGCCGGCGCCCGGCGCAAGCGAAAGCCCGGCCAAAAGGCCCACGGCGATCAGGAATTGCATCAGCGGCTTCATGCTTGCGGTGGCTCCTTGTTGCCGGGTCGGCGGATCTCCGCCGGCCCGGGTTTCACTTGCATGCACGACAGCTACGTCGCGCGCGGTTGGATCCGGTCGTCCGGATCAGTCGCCTTCGCAGGCCGGGCACGGATCCGGCGGAGGCGTGCAGGTGCCGCACGACGCCACCGCGATCGAGAGGCCGTTGTGCTGTGCGTTGCCGATGCCCGCGGCGATGTTGACGCCGATGTTGCCGATCGCGTTGGACAGCGCGCTGCCGTTGAGGAATGCGGTGTTGTCGAGGTCGCACTCGGCGATCAGGTCGTTCCAGAAGGTCAGCTGCTCGCTGTCGGCGCTGGCCTTGGCGATCGTGCCGGAGCCATTGACCGATGCGGCCAGTGCATTGGATTGCGCGTTGCCGACACCGGCTGCGACGTTCAGGCCGATGTTGCCGGCGGCATTGGCCAGCGCGTTGTCGGTCACGTAGGCGTCGTAGAAGCCCTGGGTGGGGTTTTCGTCTTCGTCGTCGGCGATGTTGAAGGCGGTGGTCTGGTTGTTGAACAGCATCGCCGAGGCGAACACGGCGTCACCGTCGACCGAGGCGAGCGCGGCGTCGTTGGCCTGCGCGTTGCCGACACCGGAGGCGATGTTGGCGCCGATGTTGCCCAGTGCGTCGGTCAGCGCGTCCCCGGTGACCGAGGCGCTGTTGTCGCCGTCGCCGAAGGAGCCGTTGGCTTCGGTGGCCTGGTCCTGGTCGACCAGCGCGGCCGATTCGCTGGACACGTCGATTTCGCCCGTGGCGAACACGTCGCCCATGACGTAGATGCTGTTGTACATGTCCCAGTTGCTGTAGATCGTGGCGTCGTCGCCTTCGGCCAAGGCCGGTGCTGCGAATCCCGCCAGTGCCAGTGCAAGGATGGTGAGTCGGGTCTTCATGTCGTTACCCCCTCAAAGGGTATGGATGGCGGGGCGGCTGGCCGCCCCGCCGGGTGTTGCATCAGTCGCAGGTGCCGCACGACGCGACCGCGATCGACAGCCCGTTGTGCTGGGCATTGCCGACGCCGGCGGCGATGTTGACGCCGATGTTGCCGACCGCTGACGACAGCGCCATGCCGCTCAGCGAGGCGTCGTTGTCGAGGTCGAAAAACGCCTCGGCGGTGTTGATGGCGGTCACCTGTTCGCTGTCGGCGCTGGCCTTGGCGATCGTGCCCGAGCCGTTGACCGAGGCCGCCAGCGCATTGGACTGGGCGTTGCCGACGCCGGCCGCCACGTTGAGCCCGATGTTGCCGGCGGCGCCGGCGAGCACGTTGTCGCTGACCGACGCGTCGTAGGCGATGCCGTCGTCGGGGATGAGCTCGCCACCGATGTTGCCGATGGTGGTCTGGCTGTTGAACAGCATCGCCGACGCGAACACGGCCTCGCCATCGACCGACGCCAGCGCGGCGTCGTTGGCCTGGGCGTTGCCCACGCCGGCGGCGATGTTGGCGCCGATGTTGCCGAGCGCGCCGCTCAACGCATCGTCGGCGGCGGACGCGGTATTGTCGCCGTCGCCGTACGACCAGTTGGCGTCGGTGGTCTGGTCCTGGTCGACCAGGGCGGCGGACTCGCTGGAGACGTTGATCTCGCCACTGGCGAACACATCGCCGATGACATAGATGCTGTTGAACATGTCCCAGTCGCTGTAGATCGTTGCGTCGTCGCCTTCTGCGAAGGCGGGCGCGGCGAAGGCCACCAGGGCGGCGGCGAGCAGGGTCGTCTTGATCTTCATAGGGTGGTTCCTTGCGTGGATGGTGTCGTGGATGGGGCGGCCGGGGCCGCCCCGTCGGGCGTCAGGTCAGGGGATCAGTTGCAGGTGCCGCAGGAGGCGACCGCGATCGACAGGCCGTTGTGCTGCGCGTTGCCGACACCGGCGGCGATGTTGACGCCGATGTTGCCGACCGCGGCCGACAAGGCCGAACCCGAAAGCGATGCGGTGTTGTCCAGGTCCATCCCGGCCACCACGTCGTTCATCTCCGTCAGCTGCTCGCTGTCGGCCGAGGCGCTGGCGACGTTGCCCGAGCTGTTGACCGAGGCGGCGAGCGCATTGGACTGCGCGTTGCCGACGCCGGCGGCGACGTTGAGGCCGATGTTGCCGGCGGCGCTGGCGAGCACGTTGTCGGACACGCTGGCGTCGTAGAACAGACCGGCATCGGCCTCGAACGCATCGGTGCCGAGGTTGGCCGCGGTGGTCTGGTTGTTGAACAGCATCGCCGAGGCGAACACCGCCTCGCCGTCGACCGACGCCAGCGCGGCGTCGTTGGCCTGGGCGTTGCCCACGCCGGCGGCGATGTTGGCGCCGATGTTGCCGAGCGCGCCGCTCAGGGCGTCCTCGCTGGCGCTGGCAGTGTTGTCGCCGTCACCGGTGGACCAGTTGGCCAGGGTGGTCTGGTCCTGGTCGACCACCGCCGCCGATTCGCTGGCGACGTCGATGGTGCCGGACACGAACACCTCGCCGATCACGTAGATGCTGTTGTACATGTCCCAGTCGCTGTAGATGTCGGCGTCGTCGCCCGCCGCGAACGCGGGGGTGGCAATCGCCAGCAGGCTGGCGGCAATCAGGGTGTGGCTGAGTTTCATGGTTTCTCTCTCCTGTCGTGGGTGGTGCGGATGCAGCGTCAAGGCGTGCCGCTAGGCAGCTGGAGCACGATGGCGTTGGTCGAGGCATTCCCGACCCCCGCCGTCTGGTTGACCTGGACCACGCCCTGGCTGCCGCGGAAGGCGTCATCGGCGATGAACGCCTCGCGGGGCCGGGACGTGGGTTGGGCTCCCCCAGAAGTGGTATCGCCGGCGACGCCGGCGAGGGCGGCGTCATCGACGCCGGCGACCAGCGCCACGGCAGAGCTGCCGAGCTGTCCGATCGCGAAGAGGTTGGCCTGCGCGTTGCCGCTGCCGGCCACCTGGTTGACCGACAGCAGGCCCTGGCTGGCGGAGAACGCGCCGTCGCGCAGCTGTGCGCTGGCGGCCCGGTCGAGCGCGCCGGCGGTTGGCTGTTGCCGCGCCTGCAGTCCGACCAGTCCGGTGCCGCCATCGGCGATCGCGATCGCC
>NZ_JBJXHK010000063.1:0-12525 GCF_046638635.1 Lysobacter zhanggongensis | reverse complement strand
CTCGCGGTACGGCAGGGTCTCGCCGCCGGGCAGCGCGTAGGCGCGTCCGTGGGTGGCAGGCGCGTCCAGGCACGCCAGCGCCGCGTCGGCGAGGTCCTCGACATGCACGGGTTGGCGCAGGCCGCAGGCTCCACGCGGCAGCGGGAACATCCCGGCCCGCCGCGCCAGGGCCGCGATCCGGCTCAGGCTGGCATCGCGCCCGCTGCCATAGACCAGGGTGGGCCGGAGCAGCGTCGCCGCGTCGCCGCGGAAGGCTGCGGTGGCGAAAACGCTGTCCTCGCCCTGCTTCAGCCGCCCGGCCAGCCCGCGCTCGGCCGGGTCACCGGACCCCCGCTTGGTGTCCAGGCTGGTGGACCCGAAGGTGACCACCCGTGGCGCCGCCACGCCGCCCCCCGCATACCAGCGGGCGAAGTGGTCGAGCGGGCCCGCGCTGATGATCGCGTCGAACCGTGCCGGCAACGGCGGCATCGCTTCGAATCCGCCGGACAGCCAGCGCAGCCTGGCGTCATCGCGCTGCGGCGACCGCGACAGCGCGGTGACGTGCCAACCGCCCGCGCACAGGCGTTGGATCAGCGGCTGGCCGATCTGGCCGCTGCCGCCGAAGACCAGCGCCGTACGCACGCGTCAGCCGTTCCGATCGCGCGCCGGCAGCACCATGCGCAGCCAGCTGTAGCCAAGCACGGCGGCGATCACCGAGGCGCACAGCACGCCCAGCACCGCGGCCTCGTAGTTGAGCGGGTCGCGGTAGCCCAGCGACGCGATGAACAGGCTCATCGTGAAACCGATACCGCACAGCAGGCCGAGCCCGACCATCGCGCGCAGGTCCATGCCCTCCGGGAAGCGCGCCCAACCCAGCGCGCGCATCGACACGGCGGCACCGACGATGCCGATCGGCTTGCCGACCACCAGGCCGAGCGCGATCCCCATCGGCACCGCCGCGAATGCCGCCTCGAGGCTCAGGTCACCGAGCGCGAGGCCGGCGTTGGCGAACGCGAACACCGGCAGGATCGCGAACGCGACCCAGGGGTGCAGCGCGTGCTCGAGGTGCTCCAGCGGCGAGTGCTCGACTTCATCGTCGATGTCGTTGCGCGGGTTCACGTGCGGGATCATCAGGCCGGTGGCCACGCCGGCCAGCGTCGCGTGCACGCCGGACTTGAGCACGCAGATCCACAGCACGACGCCGAGCAGCAGGTAGGGCGTCAACGCCGTGACGCCACGCCGGTTGAGCAGCCACATCAGCGCCAGCGCGGCGCCGGCCCACGCCAGCGCAGTCAGCGAGAGCCCGTGCGAATAGAACAGCGCGATGATTACGATCGCGATGAGGTCGTCGACCACGGCAATGGTCGACAGCAACAGCTTCATCCCGACCGGCACGCGCGACCCCAGCAGTGCCAGCACGCCGAGTGCGAACGCGATGTCGGTCGCGGTCGGCACCGCCCAGCCGCGCATGGCCTCCGGGTCGCCATGGTTCAGCCCGAAGAAGATCAGCGCCGGGACGATGACGCCACCGGTAGCGCAGACCAGCGGCAGGACCAGCTGCGATCGGCCGGCCAGCTGTCCGGTCAGTGCTTCGCGCTTGATCTCCAGCGCGACCAGCAGGAAGAAGATCGCCATCAAGCCGTCGTTGATCCAGAGCAGCGCCGGCTTGGCGATGTCCAGCTCGCCTACGCGCACCTGCACCGGCAGCTCGAGGAAGCCTTCGTACACCTCCTCCAGCGGGGAGTTGGCGAAGATCATCGCCAGGACGGCGGCGCCGATCAGCAGGATGCCGCCGGCGGCCTCCAGGTGCAGGAATCGCGCCAGCGCATTGGCCGCACGCAGCGAAAACGGTCGGGGGGACTGGGATCGGGATTCGGTCATTCCCCCAGTCTAACAACGCTCCGGCNCAGCGCATTGGCCGCACGCAGCGAAAACGGTCGGGGGGACTGGGATCGGGATTCGGTCATTCCCCCAGTCTAACAACGCTCCGGCGGGATCAATCAGCCCGCGCCTGTGCCCCCGGGGGCGGCAATGTCGGCAGCGCGGCCGACGAGGAGCAGCTCGAACGCCAGCCACACCGCGAAGCCCACCAGCAGCACCCCGCCCTCGCCGCGGCCGATACGCAGGTCGCCGCGCAGCATGGGGTAGATCACCAGGGCGAACGCCAGCGCGGCCGGCAAGGCGTAGCGCACCAGCAGTCCCGGGAGCACGACCGGCTGCCACAGCGCCATCGCGCCGACGATCACCAGCAGGTTGAACAGGCTGGAGCCGATCACGTGACCGACCACGATGTCGCCCTGCCCACGCCGCGCAGCCGCGATGGCGGCGGCGACTTCCGGCAGTGCGGAGCCGATCGCCACCGGCACCAGGCCGGCCAGCAGCGGCGACAGCCCCCAGCCCGCGCCGAGCGTCAGCGCGTTGACCACCACCAGCCGCGAGCCGAAGTACAGCAGCACCAGCGCGATCGCGAAGCGCAGCAGGTTCAGCCCGAGATCGGTGCCGGTGCTGGAAAAGCCTTCCAGTTCGGCCTGCAGCTCGGGCGTCTCGTTGCTGGCCCTGGACAGGGCAAAGGCGAGCGTGGCCACGAACGCGACCACCAGCACGCCGCCCTCGATGCGCGAGACCGACCCGTCCAGCCCGAACACGATCAGCGCCGCCGTGCCTGCGACCAGCACCAGCAGCAGCGGGTTGAGCGCGCGCCAGTGCACCAGCAGCGGGGCCGCCAGCGCGGCCAGGCCGAGGGTGAGCCCGAAGTTGACGACGTTGCTGCCGATCGCGTTGCCGAGCGCGAGGTCGGGTACGCCGCGTGCGATCGCATGGAGGTTCACCGCGATTTCCGGCAGCGAGGTTCCGAACGCGACCAGCACCAGGCCGGTCACGAACGGCGACACGCCGCCGCGGCGGGCCAGCCCCGAGGCACCCTTGACCAGCGAATCACCGCCCAGTGCAAGCAGCACCAGTCCCAGCACGAACAAGCCAAGCGCTGCCAGCATCAGTCGATCTCCATGGGTCCCCGGCCCGATTCTAGGCCCGGGCGCGGGCTCAGGAACAACCTTCGACGTAGTCGACGTGCGGCGGCAGGCCGACCCGCCACTCGCTGACCACGTCGTCGGCGTCGGTTTCGAATACAAGCACGGCCTTGCTGACGGCGGGGTCGGCGACGCGCAGGTACTCGCCGCCGTCGACATATTTGTGCCGGCCACGGTCTTCGAGTGGGCCGTACAGGCCCTCCAGCTGCGCCTCGTCCATGCCGACGCGGCCGCCACCGGGCGCGGCCATGCGCTCGTTGTCGACCGAGTAGCGGACGAAATCGCCGTCGACGAACATCAGCGCGAAGTGCGCTTCATCGGGCTGCTCGGCCGGACTCAGGTGGAAGCACGCCGCGCCCTCGCCCGTGCCGCCGTCCAGCGCGCCGGCCCAGGCGGCACGTACGGTGTCGGCGCCCATCCCGAAACGCGCCGGCCCGTAGCCGTCGAAGCGCGCCGCATGTGCCGGCGCGCCGATGCCGCCAGCCGGACTCCCGGCAGGTGCCCCGGCAGGAGCTTCCGTGCCAGGCGGCCGGAGCGGGTCGATCGTCGCGGGCGGATCGTCGGCGGGGATGCCAGGCCCGCCGCCCGCAGCGTCGGTTTCGGCTACGTCATCCGAGCAGCCGCCGACGGCGAGCACGAGCAGGCAGGTGCCGAACAGGAGCGGCAGGTGGTTGAAAGACATGCGGCAGACCGGGCGTGGACCGCGGCCGATGCTCGGCGTGCGCTCGTCAACACGGCGCGAACGACGGCACTTGCCGGGCGTTCGCCGGGCCGCTCGTCAGGCCTTGAAGTGCTTGCCCAGTCCCGCCCAGCAGTCCTGGTAGCCACGCTGCCGGTGCCCGGCGTCCACCGCTTGCCGGGTCGGACGGATCACCGCGCGGGCCTCGAACATGAAGGCCATGGTGTCCTGCACGACGTCCGGCTTCGACAGGTCCGCGTGGCTGGCCTTGTCGAAGGTCGCCGCGTCCGGACCGTGGCCGGTCATGCAGTTGTGCAGGCTGGCGCCGCCGGGCACGAAGCCCTCCGCCTTGGCGTCGTAGGCGCCGTGGATCAGGCCCATGAACTCGCTGGCGATGTTGCGGTGGAACCACGGCGGACGGAACGTGTCCTGCGCGACCAGCCAGCGTGGCGGGAAGATCGCGAAGTCCATGTTGCTCGTGCCCGGCGTGTCGCTGGCCGAATGCAGCACCAGGAAGATCGACGGGTCCGGGTGGTCGTAGCTGATCGAGCCGATGGTGTTGAAGCGGCGCAGGTCGTACTTGTATGGCGCGTAGTTGCCGTGCCAGCCCACCACATCGAGCGGGCTGTGGCCGATGTCGGCGCGCCACAGGTGGCCCTGGAACTTGGCGACCAGCTCGAAGTCGCCTTCCAGGTCCTCGCAGGCGGCGTTGGGGGTCAGGAAGTCGCGCGGGTTGGCCAGCCCGTTGCTGCCGATCGGCCCGAGGTCGGGCAGCCGCAACAGCGCGCCGAAGTTCTCGCAGACGTAGCCGCGGGCGGTGCCGTCCGGGAGTTCGACCCGGAAGCGTACGCCGCGCGGGATCACTGCGATCTCCTGCGGCTCCACGTCCAGCACGCCCAGTTCGGTGGCGATGTGCAGCCGGCCCTGCTGCGGGACCACCAGCAGCTCGGCATCGGCGTCGTAGAAGAACCGGCCGTCCATCGACGCGTTTGCGGCGTACAGGTGCACGCCGATACCGGTCATCGCGGCCGGGCCGCCGTTGCCGGCCATGGTGAACAGTCCGTCGACGAAATCGACCCGCGCATCCGCCGCCGGCATCGGCAACGGGTCCCAGCGCATCTGGTCCGGGTTCACCGGGCCGGCATCGAAGTCGTTATGCAGCCGCCGCTGCGAGAACGGCTGGAACGGCCCGTGCACCGCCGCCGGCCGCATCCGGTACAGCCAGCTGCGCCGGTTGTGGCTGCGCGGCGCGGTGAACGCCGTGCCGGAAAGCTGCTCGGCGTAGAGGCCATGCGCGACCCGCTGCGGCGAGTTGCGCCCGACCGGCAGCGTGCCGGCGACGACCTCGGTGGCGAACTCGTTGCCGAAGCCCGACTGGTAGCCGTTCGATTCCATCGCCGGCCGCCTGCTCAGAGCACGCCGCGCTTCATCTGGTCGCGTTCGATCGACTCGAACAGCGCCTGGAAGTTGCCTTCGCCGAAGCCTTCGTTGCCCTTGCGCTGGATGATCTCGAAGAAGATCGGGCCGAACGCGTTGGTGGTGAAGATCTGCAGCAGCAGGCGCGACTTGGTCTCCATGTCGGCGTCGAGCAGGATCTTGTTCCGGGCCAGGCGCGGCACGTCCTCGCCGTGGTTCGGGACGCGCTGGTCGATCACCTCGAAGTAGGTGTCGGGGGTGTCGAGGAACTCGATCCCGGCCTCGCGCATCTTCTCCACCGACTCGTAGATGTCGTCGGTGAACAGCGCGATGTGCTGGATGCCCTCGCCCTTGTAGTCGCGCAGGTACTCGTTGATCTGGCTCTTCTCGTCGCTCGACTCGTTGAGCGGGATGCGCACGATGCCGTCCGGCGCGGTCATCGCCTTCGACAGCAGGCCGGTCTTGCTGCCCTTGATGTCGAAGTAGCGGATCTCGCGGAAGTTGAACAGCTTCTCGTAGTAGTCCGACCACTTCTGCATGTTCCCGAGGAACAGGTTGTGGGTCAGGTGGTCGATGAAGGTCAGGCCGAAGCCGCGCGGGTGCTGGTCGACGCCCGGCAGCGGCTCGTAGTCGGCGTAGATGTCGGCGTTGGCGTCGTCGACCAGGTACAGCATGCAGTCGCCGATGCCCTTGATGGCATGGCCCTGCAGCGCGCCGGTCTCGGGCTTGAGGTCGGCCTTCTCGCCACCGTTGGCGAGCACGTGCTCGAGCACCTCGGCGGTCGGACGGGTGAAGCGGATCGCGAAACCGCAGGCCGACGGGCCGTGCTTGGCGGCGAAGTCGGAGGCGAAGGAATCGGGCGCCTCGTTGAGCAGGAAGTTGATCGTGCCTTGGCGGAACAGGGTGATCGCGCGGTCGCGATGCCGGGCAACGGCGGTGAAGCCGAGCTTCTCCAGGTACTCGCGCATGCGCGCGCCCTGGCCGGCCGGCGCCGCGAATTCAACGAACTCGAACCCGTTGATCCCCATCGGGTTCTCGAAAGTGGTGACCTGCATGCCGAGGTTGGGCTGGGCGCTCATGGGGACTCCGGGGGAATGGCTTCGAAAAGCGTGGATGGAACGTACGGCCGACAGCGGCCGCATCGCAGGGTTATAGTTTCACATGAAACCATAGGCAAGGCGCGGCGCAACATGAACGACCCATGCCACGGCAATCCCCCCCACGACCGCGACGACGGCGGCGCCCGGCTGGCCGCTGGCGCGCGCCACGTCGAGCTGGATCTCGAGCACTTCCTGCCTTATCGCCTGTCGGTGCTGTCCAACCGCGTCAGCGACTCGATCTTCCGGATGTACTCGGAGCGTTTCGCGCTCGGGGTCACCGAGTGGCGGGTGATGGCGGTGGTCGGACGCTACCCCGACCTGTCGGCCGGCGAGGTCGCCCAGCGAACGGCGATGGACAAGGTGGCCGTGAGCCGTGCAGTGGCCCGGCTGGTCGAAGCCGGCCGGCTGCAGCGCGAGGTGCATGGCGACGACCGCCGCCGCTCGGTGCTGCGGCTGAGCGTGGACGGCTACCGCGTCTACGACGAGATCGCACCGCTGGCGATCGAGTTCGAGCAGCGCCTGCTCAAGGGCATGGACGCGTCCGAGCGCGGACTTCTGTTCCGCCTGCTGGACCGCCTGGACGAGCTCGAACTGCAGGTCGAAGTCGGACGCTAGCCAAAAAAAAACGGCGACCCGGGGGTCGCCGTTTTCGTGTCACCAGGAGCCCGCGGTCAGCGGCGCTCTTCGTCCAGTCGCGTACCGGCGGCAGCCGGCTCGGCCAGCTCGGCCTCGCCCGCCAGCTGGTGGTCGTCGTCCTTCAGCGTATCCAGGTGCATCAGGCGCTTGATCAGCGGCGACACCAGCAGGAAGCCGACGCCGACCGCGACCGCGATCCAGCCGATGGTCGAGTACACGTCCAGCACCACGTCCTGGGCGGCGTCGCTGCCCGAGGCGGCTTCCGAACCGGTCGCGGCGGCGATCAGGCCGGCCACGAAGTTGCCGGTCGCCGAGGCGAAGAACCAGCAGCCCATGATCAGGCTGGCCATGTGCGCCGGCGCCAGCCGGTTCATGGCCGACAGGCCCACCGGCGACAGGCACAGCTCGCCCATCGTGTGCAGCAGGTAGATCAGGAAGATGAAGAGCACCGGGGTCATGCTGCCGCCGGCGACCGCGGCCGCGCCGGCCACCAGCACCAGGAAGCCCAGGCCCAGCTGGATCATGCCGAGGCCGAACTTGGCCGGGGCCGACGGCTCCAGGCCGCGGCGGCCCAGCATCGTCCAAAGCCAAGCGAACACCGGCGCCAGCAGGATGATGTACATCGCGTTGATCGACTGGAACATCGAGGCCGGCACTTCCCAGCCGAACATGTTGCGGTCGACGAAACGGTCGGTGTACAGGTTCAGCGAGGAGCCGGCCTGCTCGAACAGGGCCCAGAACAGCACCGAGCCGATCATCAGGATCATCGCGGCGAAGATGCGGTTGCGCGCGTGCCGGTCGAGGCGGGTCGAGGCGACCCAGCCGACGTAGCCCAGCAGGACCGCGCCGGTCACACCGAGCGCCCAGCCGACCACTTCCTGGTTCTGCACCATCCACCAGCACACCACCACGATGCCGATGCCCAGCACGTACAGCAGCCACTCGAACGGGAGGCCGGCCGTGCGCTGGCGCAGGCGCGCCGGATCGGTCGACTCGCCTTTGCCCTGCAGCAGCGGCTTGCCGATCACGAACACGATCAGGCCCAGCAGCATGCCGATGCCGGCGGCGCCGAAGCCGTACTTCCAGCCGTAGGTCTCGCCCAGGTAGCCGCACAGCAGCGAACCCAGGAACGCACCCAGGTTGATGCCCATGTAGAAGATCGTGTACGCGCCATCACGACGCACGTCCGTGCGCGGATAGAGCTGGCCGACCATCACCGAGATGTTGGCCTTGAGGAAGCCCGAGCCGACGATGATGAACGCCAGCGCGAGCCAGAACGCGTTCAACGCGGGGCTGTCGCCGCCACCGTCGCCCTCGAAGCCCATCAGGAAGTGGCCGAAGGTCAGCAGCACGGCGCCGTACAGCACCGCCTTGCGCTGGCCCAGGTACTTGTCGGCAAGGTAACCACCGATGACGGGGGTGATGTAGACGAGCGCGGTGTACGCGCCGTAGACCATCGAGGCCTCGCCATCGGAGAACAGCCAGTGCTTGGTGAGGTACAGCACCAGCAGTGCGCGCATGCCGTAGTAGGAAAAGCGCTCCCACATCTCGGCGAAGAACAGCATGAACAGACCGCGCGGATGGCCGAGGAAGGTCTTTTCCCCGACTGCGATTGGATTGGTGGCCACTGGTGGTCTCTCTCCCCTGAAGGATGTCTTGTCGGTTGCCGCCCTGCTGGGCGGTCTCATGGCAATCCCCGCAGCCGGGATGATTCCCCGGCAGGGGCGAAAACGGGAAAGGTTTAACCGCTAGGTAACAAGCACGTCAAATGAATGCGCTCCATGCCTCAGCGCATGCTGCGCCGCAACACCGTCAGCGGCCGGCGCCGATCGAGGTACGGACCTCGAACAGCTCGGGGAAGAAGGTCAGGTCCAGCGCCTGCTTGAGGAACCCCACGCCCGACGAACCGCCGGTCCCGCGCTTGAAGCCGATGATGCGCATCACCGTGCGCATGTGGCGGAAGCGCCACAGCTGGAACTGGCTTTCCAGGTCCACCAGGTCCTCCAGCAGGTGGTAGGCGGCCCAGTGCGCGTCGGGGTCCTCGTAGATCCGCTCGAACACCGGCAGCAGCTCCGGCTCGGACACGTGCGGGCGCGACCAGTCCCGCTCGACCAGCCGCGGCGGCACGGCGTGGCCGTTGCGCGCCAGGAACCGCAGCGCCTCGTCGTACAGGCTCGGCGCCTCCAGCACTTCGCGCAGCGAGGCCTCCGCCGCCGGGTCGTGCGCGAAGACCTTCAGCATCGCGGCGTTCTTGTTGCCCAGCAGGAACTCGATCGTGCGGTACTGCAGCGACTGGAACCCCGACGACGGCCCGAGGATGTCGCGGAAGCGCATGTAGTCCGACGGCGTCAGCGTTTCCAGCACCGACCACATCTCGGTCAGCTGGCGCAGCACCTGCTTGCAGCGCGCGAAGATCTTCTGGCAGCTGCCCAGCTCGTCGGCGCGCAGGTGCACGGTGGCCGCCTTGAGCTCGTGGATCATCAGCTTCATCCACAGTTCCGAGACCTGGTGTTGCACGATGAACAGCAGTTCGTCGTGCTCGGCCGGGTCCGACAGCGGGTGCTGGGCATCGAGCAGGCGGTCCAACCGCAGGTAGCCGCCGTAGCTCAGTCGTCCGGACAGGTCGGTATGGATGCCGGTTTCCAGCGCACGCTCGTTCTTGTCGACGCTCATCGGGTGCTCCTGCAGGGGGCGAAAGGGTATCGCACGCGCCGGCGCGGGCGCGCCCTGACCTGGATCAGGCCGGCGGCCGGTCGCGTCGGCTGCAGGCAACGGGCCGCCGGACTTGCCGCATCGCGCAACGGCTTTTGCCGCCCCGGCCGGTATGATCGGAGGTCTTTCGCATGACCGAGGAACGCGTGCAATGACGGTCGCCGCATCGTTCGAAATCGAGTATCTCCAGTACCTGGGCCCCGACGGCAAGCCCGTCGGCGAACTGCCCGAAGCCTTCCGTGACCCCAAGGCGCTGCTGCCGCTGTTCAAGCAGATGCTGTTCGTGCGCACCTTTGACAGCAAGGCGATCAAGCTGCAGCGCACCGGCAAGCTTGGCACCTATGCCGCCAGCCTCGGCCACGAGGCGACCCACGTCGGCATCGGTGCATCGATGAAGCCCGAGGACGTGTTCGCGCCCAGCTACCGCGAGTACGGCGCGCAGTTCATGCGCGGCGTGAAGCCACGCGAGGTGCTGCTGTACTGGGGCGGCGACGAGCGCGGCAACGACTTCGCCGAGGCGAAGAACGACTACCCGTGGTGCGTGCCGATCTCGACCCAGTGCCTGATGGCGGCCGGTGCGGCGCTGTCGTTCAAGCTGCGCGGGCAGGACCGCATCGCGGTGGCCTGCTGCGGCGACGGCGGCTCGTCGAAGACCGACTTCTACGCCGCGCTCAACTCCAGCGGTGCGTTCAAGTCGCCGCTGGTGCTGTGCGTGGTCAACAACGGCTGGGCGATCTCGGTGCCGCGCCATGCGCAGACCGGTGCCGCCACGCTCGCCCAGAAGGGCCTGGCCGGCGGCCTGCACTGCCTGCAGGTGGACGGCAACGACCTGATCGCCGTGCTCGAGGGCATGCGCCGCGCGACCGAACGCGCGCGCAGCGGCGAGGGTGGCAGCGTGATCGAGTTCATGACCTACCGCCTGCACGACCACACCACCGCCGACGATGCCAGCCGCTACCGCGACGAGGCCGAGGTCAAGGACGGCTGGACCCGCGAGCCGATGACCCGCCTGCGCACCTACCTGACCGATGCCGGCGTGTGGAGCGAGGACGAGGAAGCCAAGTGGATCGAGGAATGCGGCCACAAGGTCGACGTCGAGATCAACGCCTACCTGGAGACCCCGGTGCAGCCGGTTGAAGCCATGTTCGACCACCTCTATGCCGACCCGCCGGCGGACCTGCTGGCACAGCGCGAGCAGGCGATCGCACGGGAGGGCCGGGCATGAGCAGCAACGACAAGGCCGCCGCGCCGACCACCCCGGCTCCCATCACGCTCATCGAGGCGCTGACCCAGGCGATGGCCCATGAGATGCGCGCCGACGAAAGCGTCGTCGTGCTCGGCGAGGACGTCGGCGTCAACGGCGGCGTGTTCCGCGCCACCGCCGGCCTGCACGCGCAGTTCGGCAGCCAGCGCGTCATCGATACCCCGCTCGACGAGACCACCATCGCCGGCCTCACGGTCGGCATGGCCAGCCAGGGCATGAAGCCGATCGCCGAGGCGCAGTTCGACGGTTTCATGTACCCGATGGTCGACTTCATCGTCTGCCACGCCGCGCGCATGCGCTACCGCACCCGCGGCCGCCTGCACTGCCCGATGGTGCTGCGCGTGCCGTGGGGCGGCGGCATCCGCGCTCCCGAACACCACAGCGAGGCCAACGAGGCGATCTTCACCAACGTGCCGGGGCTGCGCGTGGTGATGCCGTCCTCGCCGCAGCGCGCCTACGGCATGTTGCTGGCGGCGATCCGCGAGCCGGACCCGGTGATCTTCTTCGAGCCCAAGCGCATCTACCGCCAGTACAAGGAGCACGTGCCCGACGACGGCGAGGCGCTGCCGCTGGACGTGTGCTACGTGCTGCGCGACGGCGACGACGTGACCCTGGTGACCTGGGGCGCGCAGGTCAAGGAGACGCTGGAGGCCGCCGAACAGCTGGCAAGCGAAGGCATCAGCGCCGAGGTGATCGACGTGGCGACGCTGCGTCCGCTGGATTTCGCCACGATCGCCGAATCGGTGTCGAAGACCGGCCGCTGCGTGATCGTGCACGAGGCGCCCAAGACCGCCGGCTTCGGTGCCGAGATCGCCGCGCGCCTGGCCGAGGAGTCGATGTACGACCTGCTCGCGCCGGTCGAGCGCGTCACCGGTTACGACACCCACATCCCGCTGTTCCGGCTGGAGATGAAGTACCTGCCGAGCGTCGACCGCGTGGTCGCCGCCGCCAAGCGCGCGATGGCGGCCGGCTGAGCCCGGCCGCAACATCCAAGCACTGCCCGGGCGCCACGGCGCCCCCGCAAACGAAGGACTGCCATGAGCAACAAGAAAACCTTCTTCCTGCCCGACCTCGGTGAAGGCCTGCCCGACGCCACCATCGTCGAGTGGACCGTCAAGGTCGGCGACACGATCAGGCTGGACGACGCGCTCGTCTCGATGGAGACCGCCAAGGCCGTGGTCGAGGTGCCCTCGCCGGTCTCGGGCAAGGTGCTGAAGCTGGCCGGCGCCGCCGGTGACGTCATCACCACCGGCGCGATGCTGGCCGAGTTCGAGGTCGACCCGTCGATGCCGCAGCGCGCCGAGGGCCAGGACACGGGTCACCACCACGGGGGTGGCCAGCCCGGAAAAGGCGTCGGCAGCGACGACCCGGCGCCGGACGACCGCGTGGTCGCCTCCGACGACGGCGGCGCGATCGAGGACGAGGGTGCCCCGGCACCGAAGGGCGAGCCACGCCAGGACAGCGGCACGGTGGTCGGTGCGATGCAGTCCTCCGACGCGGTCCGCAGCGAGCAGGCCAGCACGATCGGCGGGGTCAAGGCGATGCCCGCGGTACGGGCGCTGGCGCGCAAGCTCAAGGTCGACCTCGCCCGCGTGCGTGCCACCGGCACCGATGGCGTGGTGACCATGGCCGACGTCAAGCAGGCGGCCGCCGACGGGTCGGCCGTGCTCGGCGCGGCACCGGCTCCGCGCGCCGCCGCGGCGGCCCCGG